>JBPBPY010000283.1:0-13408 GCA_050954505.1 Janthinobacterium lividum | reverse complement strand
CGCATCGACTGGCAACAGCCGGCTGTTGCCATCTACAACCTGCACCGTGCCGTAGCGCCGCCCTACCCCGGCGCCTGGACGCAACTGGCTGGCCGCCATCTGGTCATCGGCCGGGCGCGCCTGGCGCAATTGCCGGCCACGCCGGCACGGCATTCTGCGGGTGGCCAGGCCGATTCACAAGGCAGCATGGAGGCTGCGCGCAAGGCGGATTTGCCAGCAGGCCTGCATGTGGTCGATAATCGCATGTTCGGCATTGGCGGCGATGGGCAGGCCATTGAAATCCAGACGCTGCTGGCCGATGGCCAGCCGCTCGCCGCAGCCGAGCTGGCAGCTTTGCTGAGAGCTGCCGATAATTGACTGACAGGCCGACTGGGAAGCTGACTGACAAATTGGCTGACAAGCCGGCTGACAGATTGGCTGACAAGCTGGCTGACAAGCCGCTGACTGCATTGGGCTGCAATGCGCGGTATGCTGCGGCGTGCGCTTTCGGCCGCGCTGTCGTGATGGCACTGCCGTTTCAGACACCGCTGTCGATGCTGTGCCAGTTGCGGTGTGCGGGCGCATCGCACCGCTGGCGCAGTGCAGTGGGCACAGTGCAATGGACGCAGTAACGTCGCGCGTGTCGTTGATCGCCCGCGGTGCCGGCGAACCAGCCGGTGCCGCGATGTGGTCGCATTGTGTCATGACAGGCCCGCTGCGCGGCCACCTTATGCAGCACGACCGTTTTTCGAATATTCAGAAAGAAGCAGAACACCCATGAAAAAAGTCCTCATCCTCGGCGTCAATGGTTTCATCGGCCACCATCTTTCCAAGCGTATCCTGGAAACCACCGATTGGCACGTCTACGGCATGGACATGATGTCCGACCGCATCACGGAGCTGCTCGAGAATGACAGTTTCAAGTCGCGCATGCACTTCTTCGAAGGCGACATCACGATCAACAAGGAATGGGTCGAATACCACGTCAAGAAATGCGATGTGATCCTGCCGCTGGTCGCCATTGCCACTCCCTCGACCTATGTCAAGGAACCGCTGCGCGTGTTCGAACTCGACTTCGAAGCCAATCTGCCGATCGTCCGTTCCGCTGCCAAGTACGGCAAGCACCTGGTGTTCCCGTCGACCTCGGAAGTCTACGGCATGTCCGAGGACGAGCAATTCGATCCGGCCGAATCGAACCTGATCTACGGGCCGATCAACAAACCGCGCTGGATCTATGCCTGTTCGAAACAGTTGATGGACCGCGTGATCTGGGGCTACGGCATGGAACAGGGTTTGAATTTCACGCTGTTCAGGCCTTTCAACTGGATCGGCGCCGGCCTGGATTCGATCCATACGCCGAAGGAAGGCAGCTCGCGCGTGCTGACGCAATTCTTTGGCCATATCGTGCGCGGCGAAAACATTTCGCTGGTCGATGGCGGCCAGCAAAAGCGCGCCTTCACCTATATCAATGATGGTGTCGATGCGTTGATGGCAATCATTGCCAATGAGGGTGGCGTGGCCAGCGGCAAGATCTACAACATCGGCAACCCGGTCAACAATTATTCCATCCGCGAACTCGCCACCATGATGCTCAAGCTGGCAGCTGAGTACCCGGAATATGCGCAGGCTGCAAAAGCAGTGCAGCTGGTGGAAACCACCTCGGCGAGCTACTACGGCAAAGGCTACCAGGGTGTGCAGAACCGGGTACCGAAAATCGAGAACACCTGCGCCGACCTGGCATGGCAGCCACGCACCACCATGGCTGACGCACTGCGCCACATCTTCGACGCCTACCGCGGCCAGTTTGCCGCTGCCAGCGCGTTGATGGAGTAAGGTTTGCCGCAGCTGACACTGAAGATCGACGTCGATACCTACCGCGGCACCCGCGAAGGTGTGCCGAACCTGGTGCGTCTGCTCAATGCGCACCGGGCCAATGCCACCTTCCTGTTCTCGCTGGGTCCCGACCACACGGGCTGGGCCCTGCGCCGCGCATTGCGGCCTGGTTTTTTTCAAAAGGTATCGCGCACTTCGGTGCTTGAACACTACGGCCTGAAAACCTTGATGTATGGCGTGCTGCTGCCTGGCCCCGACATCGGCAAACGCTGCGCCGGCCTGATGCGCGGTGTGCGCGACGCCGGCTTCGAATGCGGCATCCATACCTGGGACCATGTCAAATGGCAGGACAGCGTACGCCAGCAGAATGCCCGCTGGACTTCGGACCAGATGCGCCTGTCATATGAACGCTTCATCGAAATCTTCGAGACTGCGCCTGCCACCCATGGCGCCGCAGGCTGGCAGATGAACGGCCATGCATTCGAGCAGCTCGACCGCGGCGGCATCGTCTATGCTTCCGACAGCCGCGCCGAACTGGCCGACTCGGGCGCGCTGGTCGATCCGGCCATCGGCCCCTACCGGCTGGAAAGCCAGTCGGGTGCCAAGGCACCATTGGCGTGCGTGCAGATGCCCAGCACCTTGCCCACGCTCGATGAACTGCTCGGACGCACCATCGACGGTCGCCTGATCGACGAAGGCGCGATTGCCGGCCATCTCCTGAGCCTGACCGAGGAACCGCGCGACCATGTCTATACGCTGCATGCCGAACTTGAAGGGCAAAAGCTCGCCCCGATTTTCGAACAGCTGCTCGAAGGCTGGAAACGCCAGGGCTATACCCTGGGTTCGATGGCGGAACATCATGCGCGCATCAAGGATTTCGTCTTGCCGGTACGTCCGCTGCGCTGGGGTAGCGTACCCGGCCGCTCCGGCGATCTGATCCTGGCATGACGGTATCGAACGCGTTCGCCAGGCTGGCTCGTCGCCGGCTTGCCAAGCCAATGGCCTGCGCCACTGCATCGCGCGACGTTTGGCGGTGCTGGCCAGCTGCCATCCACATGACCAGACCTGGAGATTGCCGTGCCGCTTGAACCGTTGGAATTGAACCAGATGATTGCCGACTTTTCCGCACCGATGACCAGCGGCAGGACGTTTACCCTGTCTGATTATCGCGGCAAGAACCTGGTGCTGTATTTCTACCCCAAGGACAACACCCCAGGCTGCACCACCGAAAGCCTGCGCTTTCGGGATTTGCATGCCGACTTCAGTGCCGCCAACACGGCCATTGTCGGGATTTCGCGCGACAGTTTGCGCTCCCATGAGAATTTCAAGTCCAAGCTGGAATTGCCGTTCGAACTGGTTTCCGACCCGGATGAATCGGTCTGTACGCTGTTTGGCGTCATGAAAAACAAGAATATGTATGGCAAGCAAGTCCGCGGCATCGAGCGCAGCACGTTTCTCATTGACGCCCACGGTCGTTTGGTGAAAGAATGGCGTGGAGTAAAGGTGCCTGGACATCCGGATTTGGTGCTCGATGAAGTCAGCCGTCCGGGCAACTGATGCCGCCGGACTCGCTGTAGCGTGTCAGACATCATGTCCGATGCAGTGTGTAAAATGACCAAGGCCATAGACTGATTCGCCAGACCCATTGAATTCAAAAAAACAAAATTGTTCCTGGCCGTTAGCTGAAATGGATCGTTCCGTTTCTATAACGGCCTTTTGTTTTTCGTCCCTGCAGCAACCACCCTCCGATCAACCGAGCCATCCCTTCGTTCGTCAACCCAATCCGGGAAACCACTCTTGCCGGCGTGTCCGCCCGCACGGTCGTCCCGCTTCCTTTTTATTGAGGTCCTGATGCCATTGCCAAAATTGCCGACGAAGCCCGCAGCATTACTCGCGCTAGAAGACTATCCCCAAGCCGTGCCAGGCAAGACAGCCAAGCCGGCCATCAAATTAATTGAACCAGCCGTGGAACCCGTAGAGGCGCCAGCGCCCAAATCGCGCAGCGCCGGCACCAAGGTTGCCGCCGTCAAGACCACGACGGCCCAAGCCGAGCCAGCGGCATCACCGGCCACGGATGCGCCAGCGCGCGCCCGTACCGGTGAAAAGACTGCCGACAAGCCGCGTGCGGCAAAGGCGCTGAAAGCTGTCGATATCCGCAGCAAGTCAAGCACCAGCCGTGCTGCCGACAAGACCGGCACCACCAAGATGTTTGTGCTCGATACCAACGTTCTCATGCATGACCCCAGCTCGCTGTTCCGTTTCGAGGAACACGATGTCTACCTGCCCATGATGACGCTGGAAGAACTCGACGATCACAAGAAAGGCATGACCGAAGTGGCGCGCAATGCACGCCAGGTCTCGCGCTCGCTCGACGCCCTGGTGTCGAACATCGACGACAAGACCATCGATGAAGGCATTCCACTCAGCAAGCTTGGCAACAAGGATGCCAAGGGCCGGCTGTTTTTCCAGACCGCACTCAACAATGTCTCGGTTCCGGATGGCCTGCCCGAAGGCAAGGCCGACAACCGCATCCTCGGTGTGGTGCGGGCACTGGAAGCGCAGCAGCCTGGCCGTGCCATTGTCCTGGTGTCGAAAGACATCAACATGCGCATCAAGGCGCGCGCCCTGGGTTTGCCGGCTGAAGAATACTTCAATGACCATGTGCTGGAAGATACCGACCTGCTGTACTCGGGCATCCTGCCATTGCCGGATGACTTCTGGAACAAGCATGGCAAGGGCATGGAGTCGTGGCAGGAGAGCAAGAACGGCACCGGCTACACCTACTACCGCATCAGCGGGCCGCTGGTGCCTTCGATGCTGGTGAACCAGTATGTGTACATGGAACCAAAGAATGGGGAAACCTCGTTCTACGGCCACGTCACGCAAATCAACGGCAAGACGGCCGTGATCCGCACGCTGCGCGATTATGGCCATGCCAAGAATGGCGTCTGGGGCGTCACTGCGCGCAACCGGGAGCAGAACTTTGCCCTCAACATGCTGATGGACCCCGAGTGCGATTTCGTCACGCTGCTTGGTCAAGCCGGAACCGGCAAGACCTTGCTGGCGCTGGCAGCAGGCTTGACACAGGTACTGGAAAGCAAGCTCTACAATGAAATCATCGTCACCCGCGTGACGGTACCGGTTGGTGAAGACATCGGTTTTCTGCCCGGCACCGAGGAAGAGAAAATGGGTCCCTGGATGGGCGCCTTCGACGACAATCTCGAGGTACTCAACAAGTCCGATACCGATGCCGGCGAATGGGGCCGGGCCGCCACCCAGGACCTGATCCGGTCCCGCATCAAGATCAAGTCACTCAATTTCATGCGTGGACGCACCTTCGTCAACAAGTACTTGATCATCGATGAAGCGCAAAATCTGACACCGAAGCAAATGAAGACATTGGTGACCCGTGCCGGTCCTGGTACCAAGATCATTTGTCTTGGGAATATTGCCCAGATCGATACGCCGTACCTGACCGAGGGGTCGAGCGGCCTGACGTATGTTGTCGACCGCTTCAAGGGTTGGGGCCACAGTGGTCATGTGACGCTGGCACGCGGCGAGCGTTCACGCCTGGCCGACCACGCCAGCGAGGTGCTGTAGCGCATTGCTTCCCGACTGGCTGCCTGCGTGCGGGCCAGCGGGTTTGGCCCATGCCAGCCCGCAGCGGCACGAGACAGACCATGAAAGCCGAAACCCGCGCCATCGTTCGATGGCGCGGGTTTTTTTGTTGCTGGCTTGCTGCAGAACAGACACTGCAGCAACCGCAGAGCTTGCACAAAAGTTGTCTCATCACTAATCCCCATGATCGAAGCGCTTTTTGAGCCGACTGCTTGTTAACACCCTTGTTTGTTGCGAAGACCAGACTGGTAAATAAATATGTGAGATTAAACAACATTCAATACTGTTTTTGTAACAAACTACATTGAGCGCAAAAGTTTCTTAAGTTAAAATTGATACAAATGAAAGTAACAAAAAAGCTGCTTGTCAATCGTATTGAACCTGGTTGATTGGCAGGATGCCTGTGCAACAGAAACGGTGTGGCAGCGATCGGCGACAAATACAGCCAGCGCCGCCTGGCCGGTTTTTGGAGGCATATGAAGGGCAGATACGCAGGGGATGATCGTTCGAACTCCGCGACACATGCTGGTCGCAACGTATTGGGGGAATGATGCTGAAATTGCAAAGTACGGAAGATATCGGTTTGCCGGAAGAGTTGCTCACTGCGTATTACGCCATGCGCAGTGCCTATGCTCCGGGTGTGGTTGCCAAGTTGATTGAAGATGGCGCTGCGGTCGCCGATTTCCTTGAGCCCATCGTGTATGAAGGCGGGCTGCCGGCAGCGCAGGACTATGTGAAGGCCATCACGTCCCAGGGTGTACAAGTGCTGGAAATGCTGCGTTCTCTGGCGACACCAGTGCGGCCGCCGCGCCGCTTCAAGCGCCGCGCCCGTGGCCATTGCACCATGGCGCAATGAATCAAGGCCGCATCGGCCGGCCAATAATGGTGTGAAGACATGGCAGGAGTGCCGCACTGCCGTACTGCTGGATTGCCGCACTGCCGGGCTGCTGGATTGCCGCATTGCCGGGCTGCTGGACTGCCGGACTGCTCGAATGCTGCATTGCCAGAGTGCTGGACTGCCGGACTGCTCAATTGCTGCATTGCCGCGTGGCCTGACTGTCGGACTGTCAGACTTTCGGACTGATGGAAGCTCCACAGCCCGTCCCTTGTGACTACCGTCGGCTGGTTGCCGTCATTCGGCTGAAGCCGGCTATCCGTTTCTCGTAGCTCGAACTGCGCGGGTTGGCACGGCCGCGAGCCAGAGGCGCGCGCTGGATTCACCGACGCGTCCTTGCCTGCCGGCTTGTCAAAGGATTTTGGTACCAATCCACCAGGCAATGGCGGCGACGAAGGCCGACGCCGGAATCGTGAAGATCCAGGCCCAGACGATGTTCCCCGCCACACCCCAGCGCACCGCCGACATTTTTTTCGCCGCGCCGACACCGACGATCGCACCGGTGATGGTGTGCGTGGTGGAGACAGGAATGCCCAGTGCCGTGGCCATGAACAGCGTGATGGCGCCACCGGTCTCGGCGCAAAATCCGCCCACCGGCTTGAGCTTGGTGATCTTCTGGCCCATGGTCTTGACGATGCGCCAGCCACCAAACAGCGTGCCCAGGCTGATTGCGGTGTAACAGCAGATGATGACCCAGACCGGCAAGGGATCAGCTGCCCCGGAGTAGCCGCTGGCAATGAGCAGCATCCAGATGATGCCCATGGTCTTTTGCGCATCGTTGCCGCCGTGGCCCAGGCTGTACATCGACGCTGACACCAGTTGGGCGCGGCGGAACCACTTGTCGACCCGACGCGGTGTCGAGCGTACGAACAGCCAAGACACCAGCACCATCATGATGGAGCCGAAAATGAAACCCAGCAGCGGCGAGATGACGATGAAGGCGATCACTTTCCACAGGCCGGAAGCCACCAGCGACCCCGTGCCGGCCTTGGCCACGGCAGCGCCGACCAGGCCGCCGATCAAGGCGTGCGATGAAGAAGAGGGAATGCCGTAGATCCAGGTCACCAGGTTCCAGGCAATGGCGCCGATCAGGGCGCCGAAGACGACGTACTGGTCAATCACATCGGGATGGACGATGCCCTTGCCTACCGTGCTGGCCACCGTAAGCTTGAACACCAGGATGGCAATGAAGTTGAACGCAGCGGCCATGGCCACGGCAGTCTGCGGCTTGAGCACGCCGGTGGAGACCACCGTTGCAATGGCATTGGCGGCATTATGAAAGCCATTCATGAAATCGAAGATCAGGGCCAGTGCGATCAAGGCGGCCAACACATAAATGCTGAAGTGAACTGTTTGCATGCTTTTCTTATTGTGACCCGAAGCGCGGCTGGCCTCAGGCGTTTTCGACGATGATGCCTTCGATGATGTTGGCGACATCCTCGCAGCGGTCGGTCACCGTCTCGAGGATTTCATAGATCGCCTTGAGCTTGATGAGGTTGCGCACATCGGGTTCATCGCGAAACAGTTTCGACATTGCCGCGCGCATGACATGGTCGGCGTCCGACTCCAGGCGGTCGATCTCGGCGCAGACGTCGAGGATCTGGCGCGAATTGTCCATGTTCGGCAACAGGATCACCGCCGCCTTGACCTTCTCGGTACATGCCAGGCACAGCTCGGCGAGCCGCTTGGCTTCCGGCGTGATGGCCTTGATGTCGTAGAGCGAAATCGTCTGCGCCGCATCTTCGAGCAGGTCGAGGATGTCGTCCATGCGCGTGATCAGCTGATGGATGTCGTCGCGGTCGAGCGGCGTGATGAAGGTCTTGTGCAGCAGGTCCAGCGTGGCATGGGTGACCTTGTCGGCTTCCTTCTCGATGCCTTCGATTGCATGGACGCGGTTTTCCAGGTCATCGAAATTGGTCATCAGGGAAACCATTTCCCTGGCGCCCTTGATGCAAAGCTCGGCATGCTGGTTGAAGAGGTCAAAAAATTTGCCCTCGGTGGGCATCAGTCTTCCAAACATTATCGTGGTCTCTCAATGGTAGGTCATGGCGGCCCGCCTCGCCAGCACGGGCGCGGGCCGGTCAGTCACCCTGGTACAGTTCGGCCGTACCGGTGTAGTTGTCGAACTTGGTGTATTCGCCCTGGAAGGTCAGCCGTATCGCACCGATCGGTCCGTTACGCTGCTTGCCGATGATGATCTCGGCGGTACCCTTGTCCGGGGAATCGGGATTGTAAACCTGGTCGCGGTAAATGAACATGATGACGTCGGCATCCTGCTCGATGGCGCCCGACTCGCGCAAGTCGGACATGACCGGGCGTTTGTTGGGGCGCTGTTCCAGCGAGCGGTTGAGCTGCGACAGCGCAATTACCGGACAATTCAATTCCTTAGCCAGCCCTTTGAGGCTACGCGAGATTTCCGAAATTTCGGTAGCGCGGTTTTCACCGGCGCTGTTGGCCGACATCAGCTGCAGGTAGTCGATGATGATCAGGCCGAGCTTGCCGCACTGGCGCGACAGGCGCCGTGAACGGGCGCGCAATTCGATCGAATTCAGCGCCGGGGTTTCGTCGATGTAGAGCTGGGCATCGTTCATCTTCTGGATCGCATGGGTCAGGCGCGGCCAGTCTTCGTCGATCAGCCGGCCGGTGCGCAGCCGATGCTGGTCGAGCCGGCCGACCGAGCCCAGCATCCGCATGGCCAGTTGCGCGCCGCCCATTTCCATGGAAAACACCGCCACCGGCAAGCCGCTGTCGATGGCGACGTTTTCACCAATGTTAATCGAGAACGCCGTCTTGCCCATCGACGGACGGCCGGCAACGATGATCAGGTCACCCGGCTGCAGGCCCGAGGTCATCTTGTCGAGGTCGGCAAAGCCGGTCGGCACGCCGGTAATGTCGCTGGTCTGGTCGCGGTTGTACAGTTCATCGATGCGCTCGACCACCTGGGTCAGCAGCGGCTGGATTTCCTGGAAACCCTGGGCGCCACGGGCGCCCTCTTCCGCGATGGCAAAGATCTTCGACTCGGCCTCGTCGAGCATCTGCTTGACTTCCTTGCCTTGCGGATTGAACGCATTGCCGGAAATTTCATCGGCAACCGTGATCAGCTTGCGCAGCACGCCACGGTCGCGCACGATCTCGGCATAGCGGCGGATGTTGGCGGCCGACGGCGTATTCTGCGCCAGCGCATTCAAGTAGGTCAGCCCGCCGACATCGTCGGCCTTGCCAACGCCGGTCAGCGATTCGAAAACGGTGATCACGTCGGCTGGACGCGAGTTGTTGATCAGCTTGACGATGTGCTGGAAAATCAGGCGATGGTCGAAGCGGTAGAAGTCATCCTGGTGAACAAAATCGGCGATCCGGTCCCAGGCAGCATTATCGAGCAACAGGCCGCCCAGCACGGACTGTTCGGCCTCGATGGAATGCGGTGGCACACGCAGTGCATCGAGTTGTGGATCAGGGGTCTTGTTCATGGCGCGAATTATACCTGCTTGCCTGGAGCTACAGAATCCGCTGGAAAATTATTGGAGTGCAAGTTTCTGCTCAAGCGTCGTGCACTGGCGGAAGAATGCAGCACATGGACCGCAAGGACGAAAAAAAGCCGGGCAAGCCCGGCTTTTCTTGCAGTCAGCGGAGCCAGTCCGGCGCCTGCACTGCAGTACTGCAATGAAACGCCAGCGCTTAAGCGTGTTCGCCCAGCACAGCAACAGTGACTTCAACCACGACATCGGTATGCAGGGCAACCGAGACGGGATGATCGCCAGTGGTCTTCAGCGGACCGGTTGGCAGGCGAACTTGCGCTTTCTCGACCGGGAAGCCTTGCTTGGTCAATGCTTCAGCGATGTCGGCATTGGTTACCGAACCAAACAGACGGCCATCGACGCCAGCCTTTTGCGAAATCTGCACGGTCAGGCCGGACAGCTTTTCACCCTGGGCTTGCGATGCTGCCAGCTTTTCAGCGGCGATTTTTTCCAGCTCGGCGCGCTTGACTTCGAATTCAGCCACGGCAGCAGCCGTTGCACGGCGGGCCATGCGATTTGGGATGAGGAAGTTGCGTGCGTAACCGTCTTTGACGCGAACGACTTCACCGAGGTTGCCGAGATTAACGACTTTTTCCAACAGAATGATTTGCATGAATTTCTCCTAGGTGCCTGTGCCGATTACGCGGTGTGCAGGTCGGTGTAAGGCAGCAAGGCCAGGAAACGCGCGCGCTTGATCGCGGTATCGACTTGACGCTGGTAGTGCGCCTTGGTGCCGGTCAGGCGTGCTGGCATGATCTTGCCGTTTTCCTGGACGAAATCCTTCAAGGTATCGACGTCCTTGTAATCAACCTGTTCCACATGTGCTGCGGTGAAACGGCAGAATTTCTTACGCTTGAACAATGGGTTTTGTTGTTTGCGCTTTTCTTTCAGCTTGCTCTTGTCGAATTTTTTACCGAATGCCATTTGAGGCTCCTGTATCAGTTAAGTTTGTCGCGTTGTCAACGATGTAAAGTCGACGATGTGGAACACCAGGGTTCTGCTGTTGCGGTTCTTGCGCGCCATGAAACCGGTGAACTGGAAGGTCCCGCCCAGGTCGGCCCGGTCGAATCGTCCGGAGATTTCGCCTGCGGCTTGCGCGGCAATCTCGAACTCGATGGTCCTCTGGATGCCTGCTTCAAGCTGTTGCGAACTGTGCAGCAATCTTGCTGACACAATTGGAATGCCGGCCGGTGTATAACGTAGCACCTCGCGTTCGGCAATCGTTGCAACACACTGAAACTGGTTCACCTTCCTGTCTTGTCCTGGTTATTCTGGTTTGCTCGAGACGTCAATCAGGCAGCAGCCGGTGCCTCGGTACGATGGCTCTTGGCAGCATCTTCCTTCTGCACGGCCTTCATCATCGGCGATGGCGCGGTCTCGGCCTTCTTTAGCTTGACCGTCAGGTGACGCAGCACGGCATCGTTGAACTTGAAGCCGGTTTCGATTTCTTCCAGGGTTTCACTGTCGCACTCGATGTTGAGGCAGACATAGTGTGCTTTGGCAAGCTTCTGGATCATGTAGGCCATCTGGCGGCGGCCCCAGTCTTCCACGCGATGGATCTGGCCGCCACGGGTGGTGACGATACCCTTGTAGCGTTCGATCATCGCAGGCACTTGCTCGCTCTGATCCGGATGGACGATAAATACGATTTCATAATGACGCATGCAAACTCCTTATGGACATAGTCAAAAAATAGCCCACCCCGGCGTCAAGACGAGTGTGGGAAGAGGAAAACCCGAGATCATACGCGAAAGCTGACAAATACTCAATGCTTTCAATTGCTTGGACGCCGCTTCAGCAGGCTGGGAGGATTTCAATGCGGCATCGAACACGAAAAATTGAAAAAGTTGTCGAAAGTCCTTGCGGAAACATGAATGCTGTATAAAAATACAGACTGTTCATACACCCAGTCCATACTGGTCTACCCAATCCCGCAAGGTTATCTCAGATGCTCAAACTTACTGCTCGCCAGGAACAGATTCTCGGCCTGATCAGGGATGCGATCGAAAACACCGGTTTTCCTCCCACCCGTGCCGAAATCGCCAATGAGCTCGGCTTTCGATCAGCCAATGCCGCCGAAGAACATTTGCAGGCGCTGGCGCGCAAGGGCGCGATCGAAATCTCGCCCGGCACGTCGCGCGGCATCCGTTTGCTGGACATGAATGCGGCCAAGACCGGCAACCGCTATGCCATGCAGATGACCTTCCCGCATCCATCGATTTCCCAGCTCAGCCTGCCGCTGGTCGGCCGCGTCGCTGCCGGCTCGCCGATCCTGGCGCAGGAACATATCGACAGCACCTACAATGTCGACCGCTCGCTGTTTTCCGCCATTCCGGATTACCTGCTCAAGGTGCGCGGCATGTCGATGCGCGACGCCGGCATTCTCGACGGCGATTTGCTGGCAGTGAAAAAATCGGACGCCGCAAAGAATGGCCAGATCGTCGTGGCGCGGCTTGGCGACGACGTCACCGTCAAGCGCTACCGCAAGAATGGCAATGTCATCGAGCTGCTGCCTGAAAACCCGGAATTCAAGATCATCCGGGTTGATACCAGCACTGACGAGTTTGCTCTCGAAGGCCTGGCGGTGGGGTTGGTCAGGGCGTGGAATTGATCACCTTCTGACAAGTGCCATGAGCAACATGCTCATGGCGTACCCGCGCGACTGTAGGCACGCTGATTGACAATGACGGAAAAATCTTACGCTTGAGCCGCATGCTCCAGTACATCCGCAGCCCACTGGTTAAAACTCTTGCCTTCTGATTGCGCAGCAATCGTCGCGGCTTCATGGACTTGGCGCGAAATACGCAACAGGACCTTGCCGGAATATTCCTTGCGCGGCTCAATACCGCGCTCAGCGCATACTTCAAGGAACGTATCGAGCGACTTGCGCCCTTCAGCGAGCAAGCCCGCGACATCATTTGCATAGAAGTCGGCCCCACCATTAAGGCCGGTAAACTCTCCGCGAAACATTTGAAGGTCTGGATCAAACAAAATCACGGCGCTGAAGCCGTTGATGGTCATAACATTGTTCATGGTTCGACTCCATTCAATTCCAGCCATTTGCGTGCTGCTACTACCGCCACTACTGCCGCCTTTTCAGTCTCCGGAGATGGATGAGGCCGATGAAACACGCGCACGTCGCCGAATAAAACGATCGCCACACGTGATCCCGCTCTTTCCTCAAAGACTGCGCCAAGGGATCGAAACAGCGTCTCTATATCACGCCATGGTATCGTCCCTGACACCGGCAGACTGAATAAACGGATCAATGTTTTATGGTCGCGCGAATTCGTGCATATGATATCAAAAAATGATATTAGCAAGGAATATGATTTGTCGTCCGCGGTTTCGTTGCGGGAACCTGGAAGAACGCTTTGAATCAGGGTGAGTAACGGCGAGTCAACATACGTTCAACCGAGCTTCCTTGAATGCTCGTTTACTTGTTTTTATCCAGGATCTGCCGCGCAATCCCGCGCAGGATGTTGACTTCCTCCACTTCCAGCTGGGTGCGGGAAAACAGCCGCTTGATGCGCGGCATCAGTTTCTTGGGGTTGGCGGGGTCGAGGAA
>JBPBPY010000308.1:0-13593 GCA_050954505.1 Janthinobacterium lividum | reverse complement strand
ATGCGCGCGCCGGCGGGACCTGTCGTACCGGCGCCCGCGGCACCGCTGCATCTGTTTGGGGAGGCCTATGCACAGGCGCATGAAGCCGATGACCCCGGCACCAGCTTCGATGTTGCTGCATTGCCAGCGGCCAGCAGAGGCAGGGCACGCAAGGTGTTCGTCACGACCATCATGCTCTACAACCGCATGTCGGAGCGGTCGTGACGCCGCCTCCCGTATTGCCGATGCCTGAATGCGGTGCGGTGGCCCGGCGCGATCGCGGTGCCGCCTTGGCTGTGGTGTTGCTGATGCTGACCGCTGCAGTCATGATGGCCATGTCGATTTCGCGCACGGCCCTCTTGGCCGAGCGCGCGGGCAGCAATGAACGCGACCGGCAATTGGCTTTCCAATCTGCGCTGGCCGCATTGGGTGACGCCGAGCTGGAGTTGTCGTCGGCACCCGCCGGTCTTCGTGGTGCAGCATTCGCTCCCGATGGTGCGGCATTGTTCGATGCGGCCTGCGGTACGGGACTGGCCAGCCCGTCGCTCGGGCTATGTCTGCCTGCGCCCGCCACCCTGGCGCCGTGGTGGGCTGCAGTGGATCTGGCCGACGATGGCACGGGTGCACGCAGCGTGGCGTTCGGACAGTTCACCGGGCGGACATTTTCTGCGGGGGCGGGTTTGTTGCCCGGCAGGGTTCCACGCTACCTGATCGAACGGCTGGCCTACCGGCAGCTGGGAGACAGTGCCGCCCATGATCAACAGTCGCCGATGTTCCGGCTCACGGCCATCGGATTCGGCAGCCGGGCAGAGAGCAGAACGGTTGTGCAGGAAGTCTATCGCGCGGCGCCTAAGCCACCAGGTTCAAGCGGCATTGTCCCTGGCAATCATGCACTTGATGGCAGTGGACCGGCCGATGCCCAGGCAGACAATCATGCGGCACTGTCGTTGGCAGACCTGGCCCGCAATGCGCGACAAGCCGTTGAAAACAGCAGCACTGGCGCTGAAAACGGCACTGCGATTGGCAAGCGGATCGCTGCCGGCATCCCCACGGTCACGGTCAACCGCATGGCCAGTGTGAAGAGCACTGGCGGCGGCAACGATGGTGCGGCACGCCGCAGTGCAGGTGCCGGCATCGGGACTGCTGCCGGTGACCAGAATCGGCTTG
This sequence comes from Janthinobacterium lividum, assembly GCA_050954505.1. Taxonomy (GTDB): domain Bacteria; phylum Pseudomonadota; class Gammaproteobacteria; order Burkholderiales; family Burkholderiaceae_D; genus JAQGMO01. Next base: position 12,447 of record JBPBPY010000308.1, on the reverse strand, counting down.
GCGCTACCGGAAAACGTACCGATGCTTCCAGCAACAGCGGTGATGCACAAAACCCGGCAGATCCTGTTTGCAGCACTTCCGGTACCACAGAGGGTGAACAACCTGATGCTGAAGTCAGTAAACAGGACAGTGCGCAGGACAGTGCGCAGGACAGTGCGTCAACCGTGAGCTACGTTGCCATTCGCGGCTTGCCAATGAAAATCAAGGTAGTGGCCGACGCCGAGGGACTGCATGTGCAACGGTTTGATGGCAGCGCTGCGGGTCCGCAGACACTGCTGGAATTCAGCACTGGCGATGACGCGGATTTTGCTCTGTCGCCGCCGATGCCGGTTCCCATCGTTGCACGCTTGCGGACGCCAGGTACCGGCACACGTTCCGGTTTGCCAGCCTTGCCATCGACCCTGCCTTTCGTGCGGGCGTCATCCGCTTCGATGCTGCCATCGTCTGCAGCGCCTTCTTCCTACTATCTGGTCGCTTCGAGCACCAACGCCGGCGCACTGTTCCTGATCTCGCTGGACCGCCTGGCCGACGATCTGTGGGAGCGCAACCGGAATTATTTCAAGATCGAGCTGCCTGCCATCGACACCGGCAAGGAAAACCGCTTGAGCGTTCCGGTACTGGTCGCGGGTCTGGACAATGCCATCGAGCAGATGTACGCCGGTGATTTGCGCGGCAATCTCTGGCAATTCAATTATCGCGGCACGGTCTCGGGTCCGGCAACTCCGGGCACGCCCCTGGTTCGCAAGCTGTTTGTTGCGAGCGATGACCAGGGCCGCACACAGCCTCTCTCGATTCGGCCCTCGGTCGCCCATGGACCAGGTGGCGACCTGGTTTTATTCGGGACTGGCGTCGCTGCCACGTCTGCTGCCTCTGCTGCATCTTCTGCCTCGGATGCATTGATCACCACTGGTTCGTCAATGGCAGCAGGACAGGCTGCCGCTGCACCACCGCAGGAGACTCTGCCAAGCCTTGCAGGGCCGGTGGTGCAATCGTTCTATGCCGTGCTGGCTGAGCAAACCGCTGGCACGGGAGAGGTGCTGGCAACCACTTCCGCCGGGGCAACAACGGTACTGCCAACAAGACATCGAACCGATCTTGCACGCCGTCTGCTCATGCCACGAAGTCCCACAGCCACACCTGCCAGCAGCACAAACAACAAGGCTTCGAACAGTGGCATGGAAATCACCGGTGCGTCGTTCACCTATGGTGCACTGGCAGGCCAGAAACGCGGCTGGTTCCTCGATTTCCATGATGGGGCAAAAACCGGTGAACGCTTGCGTGCAGAAGCTCTGCTGGCGCACGGGAAAGTGTTTTTCAATACCGTCATGGAAGCAGGTTTTGCCTGCAAGGCGGCAGGCCGTTCATATGCGCTCAATGTCTTGTCTGGTTTGCCCGACGAAAGTCTATCGACCGGATCGATGTCAACGAAGGAGCTGTTGCCAACACCGCGCTTGGTGGAACTGGATTTGCTGGCCGGCGCCGTTGCAAGGGACAGACACCTTCCTGCCCGCCTGCGCTACACGGTGCAATTCAGCAGCCAGGCAACAGCTGACCCATCGGCATCAGGAACACTGGTCAGCGGTGCCTATCAAGGATTGTTTGGGCGGCTTTCCTGGCGCGAGATCAACAACTGGGCAGAACTCCATGAGGTACCATGAATGACACATGACGGTTGCTCGCGCTGGCCCATGCCCGTGCCGAGGTTCGAGGCCATGCCTGCATCTTCGTTCGCGCCGATGGTCAGGTGCCGCAGCAGTGCCGGCAAACCGATGCCAGCTGCACAGATGCTTTCTTCGCACCGATGCAAGTTCAACCGGGCTTTCACCCTGATCGAAATGTTGATCATCATTGCCATCAGCGGCATCCTGGCACTGATCGCTTATCCCTCCTATCGCGAGGCCATGCTCAAGTCGCGCCGCGCCGAAGGGCGTGCGGCACTGTCGGCTGCGATGCTGGAACAGGAGCGCTGGTTTTCCAGCCACAACAGCTACCAGGTGTTTTCCGCCGCCAATGCAAATGGATTTCGCTGGCATTCCGGCCAGAGTGCAGCCGGCAGCGCCTATGAACTCGGCGCCACCGCCTGTCCCGGCGAGCTGATCGGCAACTGCGTTCTTCTGACCGCACAGCCAGGAACGGCTCTGGTCAACCGGGCCCATCAGGACGCCGAGTGTGGCCAGCTGTCGCTCGACAGTACAGGGCAGCGTGCAGCCAGCGGACCTGGTCAGGCTTGCTGGTGAAATGCAGCGCACCGCGCCAGATGCGGTAGCCTTGGCAAGCCGGCCTGGCGCATGCCATGGACGAGGCAAACGGATGCCCGGATTCAGTGCCGTCGAGGCATTGACGGTGCTGGCCATTACCGGCATCACCATGACGCTGGGTGCACCGGCATTCGGCAGTCTGGTCAACGCACTGCGTTTGACCAGCACGGTCAATGAATTCTTTACGGCTGTGAGCCTGGCGCGCTCCGAAGCCTTGCGACGCGGCAGCCGCGTCGACCTGGTGCCAGCAGGCGACGGCAGCAACTGGAACCAAGGCTGGGTGGTGCTGATCGACCGCAATCGCAATCACCAGCTCGACGCCGGTGACACCGTCATCCAGCATTTCGCCGCCGCGCCGCGCGGCTTGTCGATCACACCGCATTTCAACATGGCCGATCATTATCTTGCATTCAATGCGGCTGGCCGAACCCGTACCGATGCCAGCAGCCAGCAGCCAGCAGCCCAACCTCGGACACTGGCTGTTCGAATCGAATGGCCGGCGCCGCAAGCTGGTCCTGAGTTTTACCAGCAGGCCACGCATCTGCAATCCCGACAATCTGCAGGAGATGTGTTGATTCGAACGGGAATGCGGTGGCGCTGGTATCCTTGCGGCTCGTCTTCAATTTTCTGGCCACCGTGGAAATCCTCAACGATCAGCAAGGCATGCAACTGGCGCTCGACTGGGCCAGCAAGGGTCTGTACCTGACTGCACCCAATCCCCGCATTGGCTGCGTGATCACGCGCCAGGGACATCTGATCGGGGCCGGCCATACCCAGGCTGCCGGCCAGGCCCATGCCGAGATCCAGGCCATGAATGATGTGCGCCAGCGTGGTCATGACCTGCGCGGCGCAACCGTGTACGTCACGCTTGAACCCTGCGCCCACCACGGCCGCACGCCCCCTTGTGCCGATGCGCTGATTGCCGCTGGCGTGGCCCGCGTGGTGATGGCAATGATCGATCCCAATCCACTGGTGGGCGGGCAGGGCATGGCGCGCCTGCAGGCCGCCGGCATTGAATGCAGCGCCGGATTGATGGAGCGGGAAGCACGCGAACTCAACATCGGTTTTTTCTCGCGCATGGAACGCGGCATTCCCTGGGTGCGCATGAAAACGGCTGCCAGTCTCGATGGCGGCACGGCGCTGATGAATGGCCAGAGCCAGTGGATCACGTCCGAGCCGGCACGCATCGATGGCCATCGCTGGCGCGCACGTGCCTGCGCCATCCTGACCGGGATCGGCACCGTCATGGCAGACGATCCGCAACTCACGGTGCGCGGCGTCGAGACACCACGCCAGCCGATCCGCATCGTCATCGATAGCCGCTTGCAGATCGATCCCGCGGCCCGCGTGCTCGATGGCGGCAACACCTGGATCATTGCCGCCCAGGCCGATGCCGGCAAGCAGGCGGCACTGGCCGAGCGCGGGGCAGAAGTTATTCTGCTGCCCAATGCGTCCGGCAAGGTCGATCTGGCGGCAATGCTGGTGGAGCTGGGACGCCGGCAAATCAACGAGCTGCATGTCGAAGCCGGCTACAAGCTCAATGGCTCGCTGGTGCGCGAAGGCTGTGTCGATGAACTGCTGGTGTATCTTGCGCCCAGTTTGCTGGGCACCGCACAGGGCATGTTTGAACTGGCACCGCTGGCGTCGCTGCAGCAGCGGCGCCGGTTGGCGTTTCATGAAGTCAAGCAGATTGCGCCGGACCTGCGTATCCTCGCCCGCTTCATCAACGCGGACTGAGCCGGCATATCCGACTTTCATTTCAACACAGGAAATCACCATCATGTTTACCGGAATCGTCGCCGCCGTCGGCAACATCATCTCGATCACCCCGCTGGGCAACGAGCCCGGCGCCGGAGTGCGCCTGGCCATCGACGCGGGCGGATTGCCGCTTGCCGACGTCGCGCTGGGCGACTCGATTGCCATCAATGGCGCCTGCATGACGGTCGTCTCCCGGACCGCCACCCATTTCGATGTCGACGTTTCACGCGAAAGCCTCAACTGCACTGCCGGCCTGGATGCGCCAGGCGCAGTCAATCTTGAAAAAGCGCTGACCCTGGCCGAGCGCCTGGGCGGCCATCTGGTTTCCGGCCATGTCGATGGCCTCGGCACGGTGCGCAAATTCGAGCCGGTGGGCGAGTCATGGGAGCTGGTGGTCGATGCGCCACGCGAGCTGGCCAGGTATCTGGCCCTCAAGGGTTCGGTGGTCGTCAATGGCGTCTCCCTGACTGTCAACCGGGTGGAGGACAGCGAAAGTGGCTGTGCGTTCTCGATCAACCTGATCCCGCATACCATTGAAGTCACGACGCTGCGCCATCTGCAGGTCGGCAAGAAGGTCAATCTGGAAATCGACCTGATCGCGCGCTATGTCGAGCGCATGCTTTCACTGTCTTCGACCGGGCAGTCGCCAGCATGACTGTCCGGGACAGGCAAGCTGCGTCAGCGTGGCTCAAACCTGCGCCATTCCGCCATCGACGAACAGTTCTATGCCATTGATGAAGCTGGCTGCATCGGATGCCAGGAAAGCCACTGCCTTGCCGATTTCCTCTGGTTCTCCCAGGCGGCCAAGAGGAATTTGCGCAGCCAGGTGATCGAACAGGCCCTGGCGGTTTGCCTCATCGACCAGGCCACCGAGGCCAGGCGTACGGATTGGCCCGGGGCTGACCACATTGACCCGGATGGCGCGGTCTTTCAGGTCGAGTGCCCACGAGCGGGCAAAGTTGCGCACGGCGGCTTTGCTGGCGCTGTAGACGCTGAAACTGGCGGTGCCCTGGATCGATACCGTGGACGCAGTCAAGATCACCGAAGCGCCGTTGCTCAGCAGCGGCAGCGCTTTCTGCACGGTGAATAATACGCCGCGTACATTGGTGCCGAAGATGCGGTCGAAATGTTCTTCGGTGATGGCGCCCAGCGCCATCATGTCGCCACCGCCTGCATTGGCAAGCAGGATATCGAGCCGGCCGGCGCTTTTGGCAATGTGCGCGTACACCGCGTCCAGGTCTGCCAGCACCGAGGCATCGGCGCGAATGGCGCTGGCGCCATGACCGATGGTTTCGACTGCGGCATCGAGTTCTGCCTGACGGCGGCCGGTGATGAACACCCGTGCGCCCTGGCTGGCCAGTTCCTGAGCCGATGCCAGCCCAATGCCGGTGCTGCCGCCGGTGACAAGTGCGATTTTTCCATCGAGTTGCTGGTTCATGATGTTTTTCCCTGGTTAAGTTCTGATTGATTCCACAGTTGGTTCCTGCCCCGGCCGCTGCAGCGTTGCAGGCTGGGCGTCACGGCATGGATGAACTGTACCGCTGCCGTCATCATTGATAAAGTGTGTAAAATTGAAATGACTATTCATGCATGTGGATAATGTTGGGAATAGTGAACCGGTCTCGGGATTGGTAACCTGCCATCACGTCATTTCTCGATCCGACAGCAATCAAACATTGGAGCGTTTCGCATGAACCAGCTGTTGGCAATCCGCGCGTTTGCCCGCGTCGTCGAGGCGGGCAGCTTCACCCGGGCAGCCGATTCGCTGGACATGCCCAATGCAAGCTTGAGCAAGCTGGTGCAGGAACTTGAAGCCCATCTCGGTATCAGGCTGCTGCAGCGAACCACCCGGCGCGTCACGGGACTGCCGAGGGGCGTGATTATTATGAAAAGACCACGCGTGTTTTGCGTGATCTGGAAGATATCGACGCATCGCTGGATGCGTCACGCAGCAGACCGCATGGTCACTTGCGGGTCGATATTGGCGGCTCGGCGGCCAGCGATGTGCTGATTCCAGCGCTGCCGGACTTCATGGCGCGTTATCCCGATATCCGCATCGACCTTGGCGTTTCGGACCGATCGGTGAATCTGATTGGCGACAACGTCGACTGTGTGATCCGTGGCGGGCCGCTCGACGACTCCACTCTGGTGGCACGGCATCTGGGCGACGCCCGCATGGTGACCTGCGCTGCCCCGGCGTATCTGAAACTGTTTGGTGTGCCAGCCTGTCCCGATGATTTGAAAAACGCTCACCGCCTGGTGAGCTATGTCTCGACCGCGAATGGCCGGGCCATGCCGTTGCGCTTTGGACGCAACGGGGATACAACCGAGATCGAGGTCGCGCATCGTCTCGGCATCAATGAAAGCAATGCCCACCTGGCTGCCGGGCTGGCAGGGCTGGGCATCATCCAGACGTTTGCCTATGCGGCCGCCAAAGCGCTCGAGCAGGGGACACTGGTTGAAATCCTGGCGCCATGGCGGCCGGCAGCTTACCCGTTTCATGTGGTCTACCCGGCAAACCGCCATCTGACCCAGCGCTTGCGGGTCTTCATCGACTGGCTTCGGGAGCAGTTTGCGCTCAGGCTCGACGGCCGGCATCCGGGGTAATGACCCTCGACGCCGATCCATGCAATGGCCACGCATGGCGGCATTGATCATGCAATGCCGCAGATCTTCCCCGTTGACTCCAATATCGACAGCTCGCGTGGAATTTTCGTGGATAGTTATTTCGTTTGAGCGAGTCGTTCAGCCAGCCTGGGCGGCCGTGCACGCCTGCCGTTGGTTTGCGGAGATCTTTTCTGCTGTTCGGTAACGCTGCCGCTCGCCGTTTGTGCATCGCTGTCGGCTGGCGGCATCGCAACGCTGCTGCGCGGTGACACCCCGGAAGGGCGGATGGTCGATGCAGCGCTGCTGATACTGGAGCGCGGGGTGGAAGCTGTCGATGCCGTGGAAAACACGCCGTCGCTGATTGCAGGGGAAGCGAGCGACGATGGCGCTGTCGAGGCTGCAGAAAGTGAGGTGGTTCGTGACGCGGGTGGCAAGCCGGGTGATGCTGCGGTTGCCTCATCCGGCACAAGTGAATCGGGATTGACCACCCTGAACGTCCCCGGTGCGGAGGGTGGCGGCATTTCGCCGGCGATGCGGGGGGCCAGCACGGGAATTTCCTCGGCCGATGCTGTCCTTTGCAATACCGGGCTGCTGCGGCCTGGATCGGCTTGACCCATGGTTTGCTCAGGTAGCTTGAAGCGCTGGGGAGACTTCTGGTACGCGCCAAACTGCTGGCCCAATTCGCCGATCCGAGCCAGATGGGTCGTGATCAGCCGGACCTGGTCCGCGTCGAAGCCGGTTGCCAGCGGCCAGACAGCATACGACTGTGGCGTACCCATCGATTGGAATGAAGCACCAGGTTTCATTTCGGTATTCAGCAGTCTTTCAGCCGAATGGGCAAAATAGGCGATTTCCGGCGGCATCGGTTTGCCTCGCATGGCAAAATAACGGGGCAGGTCGGCCAGTGACTTCAGGCAGGTGGTGGTACGCCGCAAGGCACCGTCACCGATGGCCTCGCGCGTCAAGCCGCTGATGTCGTTGTCGGCCAGCATGGCCGAGAGGGCGCCCAGCGATTGCGCCGACATGGTTTGCGCCAGCGTCGCCGGCGCGGCATCCATGATCTCCCTCGCTGCCTTCTTCCCGAAGGTCTGCTCGGGTGACTTTTCGGGTGACTTTTCCAGCAAATGCTGGAAACCATTGCGGCCAAAATTCTTGATCGAACCGAGGTGCTGGCCCACGCTGCTGCTGTGGCCGTGGCTGTGGGAAGTGGACTTGGCTGGCGGTGCTGCATCGAGGCCAGAGTCTTTCTTGGCACTGACATTGAAAAGATTGCTGAAGGAACCAAGTCCGATTTTACTCATGGGCTGCTCCGCGCTGGGTGAATGACCGCTTGTGGATGTCCATGAGTGTTGAATTATGGAAACTAGTTCCTTTCGTGTCTGATCGCCGACTGGATATCTACCCGTGATCCGGGCAACGCGCCGTGACTTTGCCCGTGAGTGAGCCAAGCCATGGGCCGCGCCGCTGCGTCGATCAGTCTTCGCTGCCGGGCAAGATCTTGCCAAACATCTGCTTGATTGCGCCGCTCATCATGCCGGCCGAGCCGGGGTCGCCCTTGATCACCGACGACATGAAGTTCTTTGCTTCTTCAAACGTGATGTGCGAAGGCAGCGGTGGTACCTCGGGATCGGTCTTGAATTCCAGCAGCACCGGTACCTGGGCGCTGAGGGCTTCTTCCCAGGCGGCGCCCACGTGGTCCGGATTGTCGCAGTAGATGCCCTTGAGGCCGATCAGTTCGGCAAAACGGTGGTAGGGCACATTCGGCAGATCCTGGCTGCCGGAAAACTTCGGGTCGCCTTCCATGATGCGCTGCTCCCACGTCACCTGGTTCAAGTCTTCATTGTTGAAGACGCAGACGATCAGCTGCGGCAGTGCCCACTGCTTCCAGTACTTTGCAATGGTGATTAATTCCGCCATGTTGTTCATCTGCATGGCGCCATCACCGACCAGGGCAATCACCGGGCGCTCCGGGAAGGCGAATTTTGCCGCAATCGCGTAGGGCACGGCGGCGCCCATGGACGCCAGTACACCCGATAACGAGCATGCCTGGCCGCGCCGCAGCCGCAAGTCGCGTGCATACCAGTTGGCGCAGGAGCCGGAGTCGCTGGTGATGATGGCCAGGTTGGGCGTGCGTGGCGAGAGTTCCCACACCACACGCTGTGGATTGATCGGGTTGGCGCTTTGCCTGGCCCGGGTATCGAGCGTGTCCCACCAGTCGCGCATGCTGGCTTCGATGCCATCGCGCCATTGCGTCGACGTCTTGTTGTGCAACAAAGGCAGCAGGGCTTGCAGGGTTTGCACCGTGTCGCCGTGCAGGTTGACTTCGGTAGGGTAACGCACACCGAGCATGGCCGGGTTGATGTCGATCTGTATGGCACGCGCCTTGCCGTCTTCGGGCAGGAACTCGGTGTACGGGAAGCCGGAGCCGATGATCAACAGCGTGTCGCACTGCTTCATCATGTCGTAGCTGGGCTTGGTTCCCAGCAGGCCGATCGAGCCGGTCACCCAGGGAAGGTCGTCAGGCAAAACCTGTTTGCCCAGCAGCGCCTTGCAGGCGCCCGCCTTGAGCACGTCGGCAATTTCAATGATGTCCTCGGTGGCGCCAATGGCACCGGCACCGACCAGGATCGCCACCTTTTTGCCGGCATTCAGGATGGCCGCTGCCTCGATCAGGTCGGCTTCGAACGGCAGCACGCGCGGTTTGCTGTAGCCAACGCCTGAATGGACAAAGCCATGTTCATGCGGCGGCTCTTAGTAGGGCAGCTCCTGCAGATCATTCGGCAAAATCAGCACCGACACCGATTTGTTGGCCGTCGCCACCCGGATGCCGCGATCGACCATGTGTCGCACCTGGGCCGGCACCGAGGCTTCCTGCACATAATCGGCCACATCGGCGAACATGCGGTCGAGGTTGAGCTCTTGCTGGTAATGGGCGCCGCGCACGCCGCGTGCAGCCTGGCCGCAAATGGCCAATACCGGCATGTGGTCCATCTTGGCATCGTACAAGCCGGTGATCAGGTGGGTGGCGCCAGGGCCGCCGGTGGACAGGCACACCCCGAGTTCACCGGTGAACTTGGCATGGGCGGTGGCCATGAAGGCCGCCATCTCTTCATGCCTGACCTGAATGAATTCGATCTTGTCACTAGCGCGGTTCAGGGCCCCCATGACGCCATTGATGCCATCCCCCGGATAGCCGTAGATACGGCGTACGCCCCAGGAAATCAAACGATCCACAAAAAAGTCCGCTACGGTTTTACTCATCTTGTCCTCGTCGGGTTCAGGCGGCGCATGCTGCGTCACGCCCGGGTTGCTTGTTTGGTCAGAACCTCTTTTTACCCCTTGCCAGCGACAACAATATTGATCTATGGCTAGCTCAAACGATTTGGTGTCGCAGAACTTTTTTGTTGAGGAGGCAATATGCAGGCAAAAAGGAACTATTGCATTGCCGCAGCCCACTTAATGCAATTGCATAAATTGCCACACCGACTTGCCGCTGAATCCCACCGGCAGGGCCGCTGATGTTTTTGACCATGTTGCAGCTGCAGGAGCAGCCGCGCCGGCACACAGACGTGCGGCATGCCGGTGCCGATATTGCGCCTGGAATTCAACCATGAAAGAACCATCATTCCATGCACTCAGGAAACAGTTCCCGCTTGTCTGCCTCGACGCCGCCGACTACCGTCGCGGCTGCTGCATCGCAGGCTGTGCCCAGAAGTACCGATGTTTTCAACCTGATCGAACGCCAGGATAGGGGAAACATTGCGGCACTGGAACGGGCTCTCGCAAGCACGAGCGGCAAGCGGATCAATATCGATGCCGTCTCGGGCGGACAAACGGCACTGCAAAAGGCGGTGGGCGCTGGCCACAATGATCTCGCCAGGCTGTTGCTGGCTCACGGCGCCAAGGTCGGGATGCGCGAACAGTCAAGCGGCAATTCTTCGCTGCATCTTGCTGCTGCGGCTGGCAATGCCGACATCATCGCCGAACTCCTGCGTGCCGGCGCGGCGCAAAAAATCATGGTGCTCAATCTCGCCAATCACAAAGGCCAGACCCCATTGCATCTGGCAGCGGCCAACGGCCGGCTGTCCGTTGTTCAAGCCTTGCTTTGCCATGAAGAGCTTGATCTGAATTTACCTTGCAAGCGCGGTATTTCACCCTTGTTATGTGCCGTTTCATTGGACCATGCCGATATCGCAGCGTTGCTGATGAAGCACGGTGCCGATCCGGCGCTGGCGGCGACAGCGGGCGATTCCGTGCTTTATCAAATCGCCTGTACCAACAACCTGGATCTGCTGGAATTGTTCTGCAGTTGCTATCGAAGCTATCCTGGCGGCCTGGAACAGCTTGCCAACAGACCAGATTGGATAGGCGACACGCCCCTGCTGGCTGCAATCGACGAGATGGCCGACACCGCCATTGTCAAGCAGCTTTTGCTGATGGGAGCCGACCCATTGAAGCGCCGGCGCACCGGCGACTCCATTCTTTGCCATGCGTTGAAAGGTGGGAACTTTTCAGTCATCCGGCTGATACTGGAATCGGCCATCGTGAAACTCGAACGGGCCGGTGGCGATGCGCAGGGCCACATCGAGAACCTGCTCAATCAGGAATTTTCCGACGGCATGACGCCCTTGCTTCTCGGCTTGAAGAATGGCTACAGCAAGACAGTGAATTTGCTCATCGGGCACGGCGCCGCCATCGATGTTCGGGTCAGTCCAAGAGGCCAGCCAGAGCTGACGCCCTTTCATTTTTGTGCGTCGCGCGACACCCCTGCTTGCATGGCCTTGTTGATCAACAAGGCCATCGAAACCGGACGGGCACACTGCCTTGAACTGATCAACGAGCGCAACGGCGACCAGTTTTCCCCCCTGGCGCTGGCCTGCCAGCATGGCCGCGAGGCCACAGTGAGAATGCTGCTCGAGTGCGGCGCCAGGCTCGACGACGATGGCCCATCCCACGCCATGCCACTGCATCAGGCAATCCGGGGCGGACATGCCGGGACCGTCAAACTCCTTCTCGAGCATGCCCGCATGGGCGGCGCCGACATGTCAACGCAATTGCTGTGCGCACTCGACGATGAGGGCTCGACACCGCTGATGCTGGCAATGCAAATGGGCCATCGTGTGCTGAGTCAGCTGCTGCTGCGCCGGATGCAAAGTCTCGACGCCGGAACGCAGTGGCTGACCAGCCTTTTCCACCATCTGGCGCAGCATTGTGGCAGCGAGATGCTGCCTGTCCTGATTGCCCATATCGAGGCAGGGTCCAATGTGCCGAGCCTAAAACAGCTGCTCGAATCGTGCGTGCAGAACGAAGGAAGGACGGCCTTGATGGGGGCGGCGCTGGGAGAAAACCGTCAGACATTCGACGCGCTGCTGGAACTTGGCTGTGATGTCAGGCCACAGGATTTACGCGGTTGCACCGTGTTTCACTACGTTGCCTCCCACAACACGGTGGACATGGCAAGAAGCTTGCTGGAGAAGATCCGCGCACTTGGGGGCATGCAGCTGGTGCGGCAGATGCTGGAAACACGCAGCCAGGCGGGCGACACCCCATTGCTGCTCGCCTTGCGTAAAAAATCGCCGCAGCTGGTCACGCTGCTGCTGGAAGCCGGCGCCGACCTGCATGCATCAAGCAGCAGCGGCAGCAGCGGCAGCAATGCCATGCATATCGCCGCCCAATCCGACAACACCCAATGCTTGAAGGCCTTGCTGGCCTTCATCGGGAAGTCGTACGGTCGCAGCCGCAAGGCAGAAGGCAAGGCGGTGCTGGAGAGACTGTTGAATGCCCAGACATCGGCCGGGCATACGCCCTTGATGGCAGCAACCAG
>JBPBPY010000291.1:0-13629 GCA_050954505.1 Janthinobacterium lividum | reverse complement strand
GTGTTCGAGTGTCGAGATGAACATGCTGGCTTCGAGCAAGCTGTCATGGGTGCCCGTATCAAGCCAGGCATATCCGCGCTGCATGATCTGTACGTTGAGCTGGTTCAATTCAAGATAGGCCTGGTTGACAGCGGTGATTTCAAGTTCACCGCGCGCGCTTGGCCTGATCGACTTGGCAATGTCGACGACCTGCTGGTCGTAGAAGTAAAGACCGGTGACGGCGTAATTGCTCTTTGGCTTCTGCGGTTTTTCTTCAATGCTGATGGCCCGGCCCTGCGCATCGAATTCCACCACGCCATACCGTTCGGCATCGCGCACATGATAGGCGAACACCGTTGCACCGCTGGTCTGGGCATCGGCAGCGCCAACGAGGTTGCCAAAGTCGTGGCCGTAGAAGATGTTGTCGCCCAGGACCAATGCGCTGGGGGCATTGCCGAGGAAGGTTTCGCCGAGCAGGAATGCCTGAGCCAGTCCATCCGGGCTGGGCTGCACCACGTACTCGAGCTGCAAACCCCATTGCGAGCCATCGCCCAGCAGTTGCTGGAAGCGTGGCGTATCCTGCGGGGTGCTGATGACCAGAATTTCGCGTATGCCAGCCAGCATCAGGGAACTCAGTGGATAGTAGATCATCGGCTTGTCATACACCGGCAGCAGCTGTTTGCTGATCGATAACGTGGCCGGATGCAGCCGCGTGCCAGAACCGCCGGCGAGGATGATGCCTTTGCGTGAAGTCATGAAGGGTCCAGGTAAGGGGCTCAGGGAGGCAGGGGTTCAGGAAGCCAGGAGTTCGTCAAGCAGGCGGGTGGCACCAACGCTCCAGTGCGGCAGCGTGAGGCCAAAGGTGCGTTGCAGCTTGCTGGTGTCAAGGCGCGAATTGCGGGGCCGCACGGCAGCTGTGACAAATGCCGAGGTCGGTACCGGGACAATATTTTCCACCGTGGTCTTCAAGGCCATGCCGGCGTTGCCAGCATGGCGGATGATAAAGCTGGCATAACCGTGCCACGAGGTAGTGCCGCCGGCAACCAGGTGATACAGCCCTGCATGCTGTGGATTGGCCAGCACGCTGCGGATCGCGTGGGCGCTGACATCGGCAAGCAATTCGGCACCGGTTGGCGCGCCGACCTGGTCATCGATGACGGTCAACTGCTCGCGCTCGCCGGCCAGGCGCAGCATGGTCTTGGCAAAATTGCCGCCGCGTGCGGCGTAGACCCAGCTGGTGCGAAAGATCAGGTGCTGCGGACAATGGGCGGCAATCAGCCGTTCGCCTTCGAGTTTGCTGCGTCCATAGACCGACAGCGGTGCCGGCTGATCGGTTTCCTTCCACGGCTGCTCGCCACTGCCATCGAATACATAGTCGGTGGAATAGTGCACCAGCCAGGCGCCGGCCTGCCGGGCGGCCTTGGCCAGCACACCGGGCGCCAGCGCGTTGATGGTGTGGGCAAGCTCGGCTTCGCTTTCGGCCTTGTCCACGGCGGTATGGGCGGCAGCGTTGACGATGACATCCGGCTTGAGCGTGGCAACGGTGCGTGCCAGTCCGTCGAGGTCGGTGAAATCGCCGCAGTGGTCGGTGCTGTCGAAATCAAGCGCGATCAGTTCACCGAGCGGCGCCAGACTGCGCTGCAATTCCCAGCCCACCTGGCCCCCTTTGCCAAACAGGACAATCTTCAGCGGACGTACTGCGGCGCCTGTGCTTGCCGGCGCAGCAGTCTTGTCGAAGCCGCTGTTCATGACGCTGCTCCCGCATAGTGATGCTGCAGCCAGTCGCGGTAGGCGCCGCTCTGGACTTCGGCCACCCATTCGGGATTGGCCAGGTACCATTCAACGGTTTTGCGTATGCCGCTGTCAAAGGTTTCGGCCGGCTTCCAGCCCAGCTCGCGTTCGATCTTGCCGGCGTCGATGGCATACCGGCGGTCATGGCCAGGGCGGTCGGTGACGTAGGCAATCTGTTCACTGTAGGGTTTGCCATCGCTGCGTGGACGCAAACCGTCGAGCAGGCTGCAAACAGTGTGGACAATATCGAGGTTGGGCATTTCATTCCAGCCGCCGACGTTGTAGACCTCCCCGACCACGCCGGCTTCCAGTACCCGGCGGATGGCGCTGCAATGATCCTTGACGTACAGCCAGTCGCGGATCTGCTGGCCATCGCCATAGACCGGCAAAGGTGCGCCGGCCAGGGCGTTGACGATCATCAGTGGAATGAGTTTTTCCGGGAAGTGGAAAGGGCCGTAATTGTTCGAACAGTTCGTTGTCAGGACCGGCAGGCCGTAGGTATGGTGGTAAGAGCGCACCAGATGGTCGCTGGCGGCCTTGCTGGCCGAATAGGGACTGTTGGGTTCGTAGCGGCTGGTTTCGGTAAACGCCGGGTCGACCGATGCCAGCGAACCATAGACCTCGTCGGTGGAGACATGCAGGAAGCGAAAGTCCTGCTGGGCCGCCCCGCTCAGGGTCATCCAGTAAGCCCGCACTTCCTGCAACAGGTGAAAAGTGCCGACGATATTGGTTTCGATGAATGCTTCCGGTCCATCGATGGAGCGGTCGACATGGCTCTCGGCGGCAAAATTGAGGACCGCGCGTGGACGGTGTTCTTCGAGCAGACGCTTGAGCAGTACACGGTCGCCGATATCGCCCTGGACAAACAGATGGGCGGCATTGCCTTCCAGCGACTGAAGATTGCGCAGATTGCCGGCATAGGTCAGTTTGTCCAGATTGATCACGGGCTCGGTCGACGCCGCCAGCCAGTCGAGCACGAAGTTCGAGCCGATGAAGCCGGCACCACCTGTCACTAAAATCATTGAAAGTTCTTTCTATGGAATGGGCATGGACTGCAAACGGTATTTTACCGAGTCGCACCCGCCCGACCAAGCCTGCAATGTGCCGCTCGCTTCCTGGAGCCTGAAGGTACGGACCATGTCATATGCCGGAGGATGCCGCATTTACTGAAAGTAAATATCGCTACCTTCTTTCCAGTAAATAATAGTATGATCTTTATGCCAACCCGACGTCATCGGCAATCGCTGCAACGAACCGCCAGCGTGCGCGCGGAACTTGGCTGACTGTTCCGGCGGCAAGGGAAATCCGTGCTTCGATTTACAGTGTGCAAACCATTGCAGCGCATCGCCATGAGTGCGCGTGCCGGGAGTGACAATGAGCCAGTCGATGGTCGGGCAGGGTGGCTTGCCTTCGGTTGCCGCCCCTGCGGCAGCTGCAGTTGTCGGCTGCCGGTGGCACGATGCAAGGCGGATGTGGCGCGTGCAAATGATCCTCCTGGCGCTGGCGGGTGCACTGACAGCAGCCATCGCCTCCCTGCTGTTGCAGCAGGCGACGTTTTCCGCGACGGTGGTGTGGGCAGGCGCTGGGCTGTTCTGCGGTGCGGGAGTGGTACCGGCCTGCTGGCTCACCCTGCGCCTGATCCAGATGCTGACATGGTTGCTGGCCTGGTCATTCCAGGCCGGCCTGCTGGCTTGCTGTGCCTACCTGCTATGGCACTATGCAACGACTTAGCGCATGCCCAGATAGGTGACGGCATTCTGGCGCGCAGCATCGGTACCGAACAGGATCAACTGATGCTTGCCATTGGTGAATTGATATTCCAGTGCGATGCCGGTTACCGAGGTGCCTGCCAGCTTGCATGGTGCTGCACCATAGGTGAGGGTCAGGTCGAACAGATTCTTGCCGGTGGCACTCGGGACAACCTGGCCGGTAAAGGCGCACCCGGTGGTAGCCGGGGCTACGGCGGGCGTCGAGCCGGTGACGAGGCCATTGGCATCAATGGTGAGATCGACACTGGTGCCCTGCATGTCCTTGACGCTCCAGGCACCGCCAAGATCACCCAGGCTGGCGGCGCTGGAATAGTTGTACAGCGATGTGACCGAAGGCGCACCGGTGAAGGTGAAGGTATTGCTGCCTTCGGTAACCGAGCCATTGAAGCTCGTTCCCGGTGTGTAGGACGCACTGAGCGTGGCACTTTGCACCGCACCCGAAACCGAGAAGTCCTTCAGGTTGGGAGAGGTTACCGTACCATTGCCGAGAACTGCGTCACCCTGCAACAAACCGATAACCGACAGCTGGCCATTGAATGCCAGGCCATACAAGGTGTAGATCTTGTCGTCGAAAACAAAGGTTTGATGGGTATTGCCATTGGAAAAGGTGCCGTCGTAGACCCGGTTGTTGATCAGCGCCTGGGTCGCTGCAACCTGGGCAACCGGCTGGGTCACTGCCACGGTCGTGCCGCCGCCGCCGCCCCCGCCGCAGGCAGCAACAACGAGCGTACAAGCCAGCACGGAAAAAGACGAGCGAATGGCAGTGGGATGCATGATGGTTTCCAGTGTCGAAGGTTAATGGTTGGGATGAGTGCAACAGTGAGCGCATGCGGAAAGGCATACGGACCTGGCGATCTCGACCAAGCGATGATTAACAGTAACATGAAGAACGGTTTTGTTGCTCTAAGTTAATCTTTTATTGAGAAATATTAAGGGTATGCGGGTTTGGCTGATTCAAAAATCCGACAGTTGTTGCGAAAATCCTTGCCGCGGCAGTTGATGAATTTCCCGGTGTCTTTTTCAAGCCAGCCGTTACAATTCTTCCTGCGACTTCAAGGGATGACGATCATGGCAAAAAAAGAAACACTGGATGAGGAAACCCTGGCCCTGATCCATTGGTGTATCGAGGTTGAAGGTTTTCTGGTGGCTGGCGGCGCCACGGTGGCCCAGGCGCAGGATCATATCGAAGAGCAGGTCGAGTGGTTTACCGACCAGTTCTACGATGGCCTGACTCCTGAGCAGGCAGCCAAGGAAGCGCTGGCCTGAGATGGCGCCACACTGCAGGGAGCAGGTCAGCCAGCCCGGCGCGTGCCGTGCCGCAGGCCGTCAGGCACAGCCAATGCGGGAGCCTGCCGCAACTCAATAGGCGTTATCGCCACGTACCAGCACGGTCACGGTACGCAGGATGATGCGCAAGTCGAACGAGATCGACCAGTCGCGCAGATAGGCCAGGTCGAAATTGACCCGCTGCTCCATCTTTTCCAGTGCCTCGGTCTCCCCACGCAAGCCATTGACCTGGGCCCAGCCGGTGATGCCGGGTTTGACCTTGTGGCGGATCATGTAGCCGGAAATGAGCTTGCGATACATTTCATTGTGCGCCACTGCATGGGGACGCGGACCGACAATGCTCATGCGTCCCTGCAGGACGTTGATGAATTGCGGCAGCTCGTCCAGCGACGTGCGCCGCAGGATGCCGCCAAGACGCGTGATGCGCGCATCGTTGCGGGTTGCCTGCGTCACCTTGTCGCCGTTTTCCTGTACCGTCATCGAACGGAATTTGTAGACAAAGATTTCTTCGCCACCCAGGCCGTAGCGGCGCTGCTTGAACAGCACCGGTCCCGGCGACGTTGCCTTGACGCAGATTGCAATGACCAGCAGGATCGGCGCCAGCATCGGCAGGATCATCAGCGACACCAGTATGTCGAACAGGCGTTTTTGATATGAATTGATGTTGACAAACGGCGTTTCGCGCAAACCGATCACGGGAATGCCGCTGATGCTGTCCACCCGGGCCTGGATCAGGTCATACAAAAACACATCCGGCACCATGTAGATGGAAACCGTCGTATCGTGCAGCGCTTCCATCAATGCCATCATGCGTGGCAGGCGGCTCATCGGCAGCGTGATGTAGACCACTTCCACATTGTGGGCCTTGACATACCCGGCGACGTCTTCCAGCCCGCCCAGCAGGCGCGGCAGCGACTCCGGTGGCAGCCGTTCCGGCGCCCGGTCTTCAAAGAATCCATCGACGCCGATCATCAGGCACCGGTCCTGCTCGATGCGCTGGGTCAGCCGCATGGCGTGATCGGTTGCGCCAATGATCACGGCACTGCGCAACTCGCCCTTGAACCGCTTGTTGCGAATCCAGATACGGGCCAGCCGGTGCGCGGTATACAGCACGAAAGGCGTGGCAAGAAACCAAGAGACAAGAACAATGCGCGAAAATTCCTTGGAGATTTTTGCAGCAAATGCAATGAAAAGAATCAAGCTGACGACAATTGCCCAACTGCCAAGAATGCTGGTCAGGTCGCGCCACTTTTCGCCACGCGCGCAGCTGCGAAACAGCGCCGCATCGTCAAAAACCTGGGAAGCAATGAAAAACGCAATGATCGACAGCAGCATGTACTCGCCGCTGAACTCCTTGTCCGCCGAAATGGTCGTGATGAAAAGTACCAGGACACACAGCATCGGATCAATGATGCGGCGTATGACCTTGACGATCGGGGACTCAGTGGGATTCATCTTGCTTTTCCATCATGACTGGCTACGGCATCAAACGATACTGCAGGGTTTTATTATCTGAATTTCTACCGCAATTGGTGCATTACAGCATGTTTTCAAATTCTCTGGAGAATTCTATTTCCTGGGGGTTATACAATTCCGGAGATTTCGGCAACATCGCATCTTACGACAGATCGGTAGTTGCCCATCCTGGGCTGTTGTGTCTCAGGGACAGGTGATCGAGAGGGCCGGGCAGGACCCGGATGATTCAAATCCCCGTTTCAAAATTATTCCTGCCTGGCCGGAACTTATCGCCACATGCTAGTTCAAACTGTATATCGCAGCGCAATATATTGCGCGTCGCAGCAAATCAGGTTATTGTAAGTCTGTCGGCTGTTACTTCAACCTTTCCAGACTGTGAAACCAAACGTGAATTCTCACTCGTTCTGCTGTTTGCGGCATAATGTTGTGAATTATACAAGATGTACGCATCAAAAAGGTTGTGCGCAGTTTGTTTATGCACAGCTGGTTGTTAATTTTATTTAATCGGTAATTAGTGGAATCGACTGGCGTTGCCTTGTCAGTGTTGGACAAACAGGAAATCAAAGAATTTCCGCGGGGATATGTAATTCTGGTGTCAATCCGCTCCAAGCAGTCTTGATGCCATAAGCCTCATTCCTTACAAGAGACTCAACGTAGCCTTTACTTGACGGATGGTCAAAATGCGTAATTCAACAAACCTTGTTTCAATGAACAACAGTCGTACACCTGCTTCAGGCTGGATGAATGCGGTCTCGAAAGGTATTTCGGGTGCAGCAATTGCTACCGCGCTGGTCTGCGCTCCGGCAATGTCGGCGACCATCCATGGTCATGACATGACGGTCACCACAGCGAGCCAATCACATGACACGGGCAACGCTCGGATGATGAATGTCAATGCCAGCGTCTCCAACATCATCGCCAGTGCGTCAGCCACGCCGACCCAGGATGTCGGCAGCCGCCTGCAATTCGCCAGCCAATTCGGCAGTGGCAAGCTCGGTGACGATACCGAGGACAGATGGATCACGGCGTCGCGTACGCTGGCCATCCTGTTTGTCGCCATGGCGGTCGTCAGCCTGCGGATCCGTTCAATGACGGAACGCAGCAATCGCGTTCACTGATTGGCATCATGCCGGCGCACACGCCGGCATATTGTGTACGCTGCACAATTGCTGCATGTCTAGTTGGAATTCTGCAACATAATTAAAAGCACGATTGTTCTTTATTTGTCAACTTCTCCGGTTGGGCTGGTGTTGGATGCTATGCTTGCCTCAAATCAATACGGAGAGACAGATGAAAAATCGCCATGGAATTTTCGCTTCGAAGTCCGCTTTCAATTCGCTCGAGTCATCCTCCCGATTCTCCCTTCAGTCAGTCAAGCACGCCAGCGCCTGTGCCAGTGCTGCGGCATTGCTCTGCCTGATTTCCGGCACGGCAGGCGCAGCCGGTTTTGCTTTGGGCGAAATGAGCGCGGCCAGCCTCGGTGTGGCCCACGCCGGTGGCGCTGCAGAAGCCAGCGATGCCTCGACGGTTTTCTACAATCCCGCCGGCCTCATGCGCATGAGCGGCAGCCAGATCAGTTTGACGGGTTCCGGCATCACACCGAAGATCGAATTCAGTAACCAGGGTTCGCTTTCCGGTGCCGGCAACGCCGCCACCGGTGGCAACGGCGGCGACGCCGGCGATCTGGAGTTCGTTCCGGCCATGTTCTACGCCACCGATATCGCACCCAACCTGCGCTTCGGCATCGGCCTCACGGTGCCGTTCGGCCTGACCACCGATTACGACAGTGGCTGGGCCGGCCGCTACCAAGCCCTCAAGTCCCAGGTCAAGACCGTCAACATCAATCCCGTGATCGCCTGGCGCGTCAATGAAAAGCTGTCCCTGGGCGGTGGCGTCAGCGCGCAGTACATCGACGTCAAGCTTTCCAAGGCAATCGATTTTGGTACCGTTTGCGTGGGTTCGCTTGGCGCTGCCAATTGCGCCCCATCAGGCAGCCTGCCACAGAACAAGGATGGCAAGGTCACTGTCGATGGCAATGATTGGGGCTTTGGCTTCAATGTCGGTGCCCTCTATGAAATGACGCCGAGCACCCGCTTTGGCGCAGCTTACCGTTCACGCATCATCCATCGGCTTTCCGGCAATGCCAGTTACGACATCCCTGCGGGTCTGCCGGCCATCCTCGCCGCTTCGCCGACATTCAGCAATACCGGTGTCAATGCCGGACTCGACCTGCCCGATTCGGTCGACCTGTCCGCTGCCTTCGATCTCGATCCGAAATGGACACTGCTGACCGACATCAGCTGGATGAACTGGAGCCGCTTCAAGGAATTGCGCATCAGCTTCAACAATGGCGCTGCCGATAGCGTGACGCAGGAACAATGGCGCAATACCTTGCGCTATGCAATCGGCACGACCTACAAATATGATGAAAAATGGCTCCTGCGCACAGGCGTTGCGTATGACCAGACACCGGTCAAGAGCGAGTTCCGCACCGGCCGCGTGCCGGACAACAACCGGATCTGGCTCGGTCTGGGGGCGCAGTACAAGCTCACAGCCCGAAGCGCAATCGATGTGGGATATGTCCACATGTTCGTCAAGGATTCCAGCATCAACAAATCGGAACCACCGGTTGGCGGAACCCAGACCGGCACCTACAGCGAGAACGTGAACATCGTCAGCGTCCAGTACAACTATTCATTCTGATCGATCAGTTTCATGCAGCACGCAGGGCCGGCCATGCCGGCCCTTTTCAATTTCCGCCCGCGCGCAGGCCTTGCGCAGCAAGCATGGCATGCAGGCAGTCCGGGCAATAGCAGCCCGCTGCAGGCGCAGGCAGCGCTGCCGTTGACCGCGCCGGCTGCGGCATGCATGCATCCACGCCGGTGCCGGTTTTTTCATCGACGGCAGCCGGCAGCGGCATGAAGGCCGGCATGGCCATGCACCAGCAAGCGCTGGCAGCGCTCTTGCCATCCTGCGTGCCCTCATCCATCAGGCAGGAAAACCGCGCGCCGCAGGCGCTGCAGCAGCTCACTGGGCGCACCCCGTCCAGACTTTCAATGCCAAGGGTCGCAGTGCCGCCTTTGCTGCGCTGAAGTTGGGTTGAGAAGAGGGCATGGTTGCGGACATGGGAGCTTGATCGAAGTCGTCGGGCCGAATCGGCATTTCAGGATACCAGAGGTGCCGGTTTGTCCTGGCTTAACATGTGCCAAATTGCGCGCAAGGAAAATCTGCTTTCGCTGTAAAATCGCGTCAACCCCCTATTACTGGATGCCCCATGTCTGAAACCGATCCGCTCGTTGAAGTCGCTTCTTCCATCAAGGCTGAAATCCTTGCGGAAGCGCTGCCGTACATTCGCAAATTCCATGGCAAGACCATTGTCATCAAGTACGGCGGCAACGCCATGACCGACGAACGCCTCAAGCATGGTTTTGCCCGCGACGTCATCCTGCTCAAGCTGGTCGGCATGAATCCGGTGGTGGTGCATGGCGGCGGACCGCAGATCGACAATGCGCTGAAAAAGATCGGCAAGGTCGGCACCTTCGTGCAGGGCATGCGCGTGACCGATGAAGAAACCATGGAAGTGGTGGAGTGGGTGCTGGGCGGTGAAGTGCAGCAGGATATCGTCATGCTGATCAATCACTACGGCGGGCAGGCAGTCGGCCTGACCGGCAAGGATGGCGGCTTGATTCGCGCGCGCCGGATGCAGATGCCGGACAAGGACAATCCGGGGCAGTTCCTCGACATCGGCTTCGTTGGTGAAATCGATGCCATCAATCCGGCCGTGGTCCGGGCGCTGCAGGACGATGCCTTCATTCCCATCATTTCGCCAATCGGTTTTGGCATCGACGGCCAGGCCTACAACATCAATGCCGACGTGGTGGCCGGCAAGATCGCCGAGATCCTGAATGCGGAAAAGTTGATCATGATGACCAATATCGCCGGCGTGCAGGACAAGCAGGGCAATCTGCTGACCGACCTGTCGGCGCGCGAGATCGATGCAATGTTCGCCGATGGCACGATTTCCGGCGGCATGCTGCCAAAGATCTCCTCGGCGCTCGATGCTGCCAAATCCGGCGTCAATACCGTGCATATCATCGATGGCCGCATCGAGCATTCGCTGCTGCTCGAAGTGCTGACCGAACAGGCATTTGGCACCATGATCCGTTCGCATTGAACTGATCGGTTATGAAGCGGTACCAGCCAGGCCCGGTCTGGTTTTTCGATCTGGATAACACGCTTCATGATGCGTCAACGGCGATCTTTCCTGCCATTGCCGCCAACATGAATGCCTTCATCAGCGGCGTCCTGGGCAACGCGGCAATGCCGCAGGTGCAGGCCGCTGCCAATGCAGCAAGGCTGCATTACACCCGGCGCTACGGTGCGGCGCTGCTGGGCATGGTGCTGCATCACCAGGTGCGTGCGGCCGATTTTCTCCACGCCGCCCATCAATTCGACGACTTGCACAGCATGATCAGCAGCGAGCGTGGACTGGCGCGCTTGCTCGCTGCCCTGCCTGGCCGGAAAATCCTCCTCACCAATGCGCCACGCAGGTATTCCAGCGCAGTCATGCGCCACCTGAAGCTGAAAAAACATTTCTCCAGTCATGTGGCGATCGAGTCGATGACGGTATTTCGCCATTTGCGCCCCAAGCCGGCGCGCTCGCTGCTGCGCAAGATGGCCGCACGCGAGGGTGTCAAGCCGGCACGCTGCATCTTGGTCGAAGATACGGTGGCCAATCTGAAAGCCGCACGCGCCGTCGGCATGCGCACGGCCTGGATCACCGGCTACCTGGCAGCGCCACCCGCAACGCCAGGACTGCTGCGCAAGCGCCCGCTGTATGTCGACCTGAAACTGCCTGCGCTGGGCGGCTTGCGCCGTCGCGCCAGCGTCTTGCTGCGCTGAAGACACCTGTCTAGCTGTCTGTCTGTCCGCTGCAGCAGCGGAGGCAGCATTTTCCATCCCCAACCGATGTAGCGATCCGCCATCGCTGTGTAACATTGTGACTAGTGGTGGCCGCTTGCGGTAGCGCAATGCAGCGCCATGCCGCATGGATTGCCGGTTTACAATTTAGCTCGGAAATCGCCAGGAATTTTTGTCGGTAATTGTTTGTTTCGATTGTTGTCAATTGGAAAAAGAGATATATTAGCCGTAAGCAAGAATTACAATCGGATTGAGATACATGGTTTCTACAAGGCACCATGTGTCGGGCACGCGCTTCCGGCCGCGGAGCGAATGCAGATTGAACACCATTTTGCAGCGATGGTCGTCAACGAGAGGTTCGAATGCACATGCCTTTTCCGCCCCCGGTTTTTTTCAACCAGCTGTTCATCCTGCCTCTGATGGTGGCGCTCGCTGCCTGCATCCTGTCATTCCTGCTGGCCCGCCATCTGGATACCGAGGATGGGGCCAGTGTGCATTACTGGCGTGCAGGCGGTGCGCTGGCACTCGGTGCCGGCCTGGCAATCATGCATGGGCTGCTGCCATCGTCGATGGTCTGGCATGTTGGCTGGCCGTCCCACCTGGTCATCATTGCATTGATCGTGTCCTGGATGTACCTGGGTTTGCTGGTCTTGCTGCGCCGTCCTCCGCCATGCATGCCACGCACGCAACGCTGGCGCGCCTGGCCGCCATTGCTCATGCTGCTGATCGGCAGCAGTTGTGCCGCGCTGTACACTTGCGCCATGCAGCTTGCCGCCCACCTCGGCGACAAGGGCAGCGCCGCGGTTCAGGTTCTGCCCGGCAGTACGGTATTGCTGCTCATCGGCGGGGCAGCAATGGGCGTGGCTGGCCTGGCCTTGTGCAGCACTACGCTGCTGGCGCGCCGGCAAACGCGTCAGGCAGTGCTGGCTGCGGCACTGCAGAAATCGAACCTCGAACTGCAGCAGATTGCCTTTCACGATGACTTGACCAAACTGCCCAACCGCATGCTGCTGGCCGACCGGCTGGCGCAGGCTGTCGCACGGGCCCGGCGCGAAGCCAATTCGATTGCCTTGCTGTTCATCGATCTCGATGGCTTCAAGCACGTCAACGACACCCAAGGCCATGAAGCCGGCGACCATGCCTTGCGCGAGATTGCCAAGCGCATCACTGCACTGTTGCGCTCATCCGATACCGTGGCGCGTTTCGGTGGCGATGAATTCGTGGTGCTGGTCGATGCGGTGGAGGATCGCACCGGTCTGGCGATGCTGGCGCGCCGCATCGAAACCGAAGTCGCTGCGCCCTTGTCCAGCGTTGGCGGCAACATCCAGTTGTCGGCCTCGATCGGCATCGCCGTCTTCCCCGACGATGCTGTCGATGAAAAACAGCTGCTTCATTGTGCCGACACCGCCATGTACGCGGCCAAGACAGCGGGCAAGAACACCCATCGGTTTCATGACGCCGTCGCAGATGCCAGTCCCGCCGACTCGATGATCGATCTATGCGACCTGCGCCTGGCGCTCGAACGCAGCCAGTTCGAACTGTTCTACGAACCGAAGATGGATGGGCGCGGCGCAGGGATGGTGAGTGTCGAAGCGCTGATCCGCTGGCGCCATCCGAAGCGTGGCGTGGTCAGTCCGCGCGAATTCATCGCCATCGCCGAACGCCACTCGCTGATTGTCCCGATCGGCCGCTGGGTCATCGACGACGCCTGCCGGCAGATGCGGGTCTGGCGCGAGCTGGGCTGGCGCATTCCGGTGTCGGTGAACCTCTCGCTTCAGCAGTTGCGCCAGCCGGGACTGGTTGAACAGATTCGCGCATCGCTGGCCAGGCATATGGTCGACGCCACACTGCTGACGCTGGAAATCAGCGAAATCAGCGCCATGGATCATGCCGAACACACGCTCAACGCCTTGCTGGCATTGGCGCAGCTGGGCGTGCATCTGTCGCTCGACGACTTCGGCACCGGCTTTTCCAACCTGCGCTACCTGCAGCGTTTTCCGGTTGCCGAATTGAAGATCGACCGCTCCATCGTCAACGAAGTGGAGCACAGCTGCGAAGCCCGCGCCATCGTTGCCGCCGCCATCAACCTGGCTCATTCGCTGAACCTGCGCGTGGTGGCAGAGGGCGTCGAGACCATGCGGCAGAAAGAGTATCTTTCCATCTTGCGCTGCGATGAATTCCAGGGCCACCTGTTTGCCCTGCCAATGCGTGCCGGCGAGCTGACCTCCAGCCTGCTTGAACACCGCCTGGTGCTGCGTGCGCTGGCGCCGGAATTCGAAGGCGGCGCATGACAGCCATGCGTTGCAGAATCCCGGCAACATACTGTGATAAAAAGGAGGAATGAACATAACAACAAGGTGGTCAGCATGAAATTCCGGCGCTTGGGGACAAGCACTCTGAAGGTCTC
>JBPBPY010000282.1:0-13663 GCA_050954505.1 Janthinobacterium lividum | reverse complement strand
AGGCAGGTGGCCGAAATGGTCCTCAAGGACCAGGCCGATCTGGGCATTGCCACCGAGTCGATTGCCGAGATCGCCGGCCTGGTCTCGATTCCCTGCTACCAGTGGGAGCATCTGGTGGTGGTGCCGCCCGAACATGCGCTGCTGAAGTCGAAAGCCATCACGGTCGAGGAACTCAATGGCTATCCCTTGATCACCTATGACGCCGCCTTCGCCGGGCGCAACAAGATCGACCATGCGTTTGCCTTGCGTTCGCTGAAACCCGACATCCTGCTCGAAGCCATCGACGCCGACGTCATCAAGACCTATGTCGAAATGGGCATGGGCGTGGGCATCATTGCCGGCATGGCCTTCGACGCCGAGCGCGACAAGGGTTTGCGCGCCATCAGCGTGGGCCATCTGTTCGGCACCAATGTCTCGCGCGTGGCCTTGAAACAGGGCGCCTACCTGCGCAGCTATGTCTACACCTTCATCGAATTGCTGGCGCCGCCCTTGAACCGCAAGGTGATCGAGCAGGTACTGGCCGGCGACAAGGAGAGCTACGAACTGTAGCAGGGGGGGCGGGAAAACCCTGTATCATGCCGGGCTGTCCCTGCACCATGCCATCACCTCCATTTTCCGAATGCCCCCCATGAAGCCGCACGATAAAACCACCCTGGCCGAGTACTACGCCAAGCGCGCAAGCCATTATGACGAAGTGTATGCCAAACCCGAGCGCCAGGCCGACCTGGCCGCGCTGAAACAGCGCCTGCGCGAGACCGTGGCAGGGCAGACCGTGTTCGAACTGGCTTGCGGTACCGGTTACTGGACTGAGGAACTGGCGCAGACGGCCACGACGGTTCTGGCCACCGACATCAATCCGGAAATGCTGGCGCTGGCCCAGGCCCGGAATCTGCCGGCCGGGAAGGTGTCGTATGCGCTGGCCGACGCCAATGATGTCAAGACCGAGGACGGCGTCAAGGGCAGGTACGGCGTGTGTTTTGCCGGCTTCTTCTGGTCGCATGTCAAGCGCGACGAACAAGGCGCCTTCCTGGCCCAGCTCGGCGATCGCCTGGGCGCCGGCACCATGCTGGTCCTGATCGACAACATTTATGTCGAAGGCAGCAGCACCTCGATTGCCCGCACTGACCTCGACGGCAATACCTACCAGATCCGCACGCTGGCCAGCGGCGAGCGCTTTGAAGTCCTGAAGAATTTTCCCACCGATAGCACGCTGCGCAAGAAGCTCGCCGCCTCGGTGCGCGATATCCGCATTACCCGGGTGGCGCATTACTGGATGCTGACCGGACGTTTGAAATAACCGGGACCGGGTTTTCATGCACAAGATACTGACCTTGATCCTGGCCGGCCTGTCGATGGTCGGTCCGCTGGCGATCGATACCTACCTGCCGTCGTTTCCCGCCATCGGCGCCCACTTCGCCGTGAGCCCCTTGTTGATGCAGCAGACGCTGTCGATGTTTCTGTTCACCTTTGCGTTCATGATGCTGTTCTACGGCACGCTGTCGGACTCCTTCGGCCGCCGGCCCATCATCCTGATCTCGCTGGTGATTTATACGCTCGCCTCGGCAGGTGCGGCAATGGCGCCGAGCTTCGGCTGGCTGCTGGTCTGCCGGGCGCTGCAGGGCCTGGCGGCGGGCGCCGGCACGGTGGTTGGACGCGCCATTGTGCAGGACCGGTTTACCGGCCATGAGGCGCAGCAGATCGTCTCGCAAATGATGATGATCTTTGGCCTGGCGCCGGCGATTGCCCCGATACTGGGCGGCTGGCTGCATGTGACCTTCGGCTGGCGCGCCACCTTCGTGTTCCTGGCGCTGTTCGGGCTGATGATGCTGGTGGTCAGCTACCGCTCCCTGCCGGAGAGCTTGCCGAAACATGCGCGCGACCCGTTTCGTTTTGGCGCCATCGTGCGCAATTACTGGAAGGTCTTGAAGCATGCACAATTCGTGCTGCTGGCCCTGTCATTGGGCATTGCCTTCAGCGGCTTCGGACTGTACATCGGCTCGGCGGCCTATTTCGTCATGAACATCCTGCATTTGCCGGAGACCGCGTTTGGCTGGATGTTCATCCCGCTGGTCACCGGTCTGGTTGGCGGATCGATCATTACCGGCAAGTTCGCCGCTACCGTCAAGCCAATGAAAATGGTGGTCGCCGGCTACCTGGTCATGTTTGCCTCGGCCATCGGCAGCATGGTCTACAACCACCTGTTTGCCGCCGCCGTACCCTGGGCCGTGATTCCCCTGTTCGTGTATTCCTTTGGCCTGGCGCTGGTGCTGGCACCGATCTCGGTGATCGGCCTGGCGCTGTTCCCGGACAACCGTGGCCTGGCTGCCTCGCTGCAGGCATTCATCCAGACGCTGTGTTTTGCCGTGGTCTCGGGCGTGGTCGCGCCGCTGGTGTTCGAGAGCGCATTCCGGCTGGCGTGCGGCGTGTTTGGCGCGTTGATCATCAGCCTGGTTTGCCTGCTGCTGGCAAGACCGGGCAGCTTGCCGGACTGAGGCCATGAGCAAGGGTTCCCGGTGCTTTGCCAAACCGGGACAAGCTCAACGAACCCCCGGCGATCTGGCAGCAGCACTCGGCCATGGCGGCAATTTGTCTCCCGCGATCATCTCCCTTTGCAAATCCGGGCCGCCTCATCAATAATGGCTTGGCCGCAACTGCGGTCTTTCATGGTCCAGGCTACGGGGTGCAGCAACAGTGTTCAATCTCAGGCAATTGTTTCCCTCGCAGTTGTTCCCATTCCTGCAGTGGCGCCGTCCCACTGCCGAGACCCTGAAACGCGACCTGTCTGCCGGCCTGACGGTCGGGCTGGTGGTGATTCCGCAATCGATCGCCTATGCCACGCTGGCCGGCATGCCGCCGCAAACCGGTTTGTATGCCGCGCTCTTGCCGTGCATCGTCGGCATACTCTGGGGCTCGTCACAATTGCTGGCCGTCGGTCCCGTGGCCTTGACCAGCCTGCTGACATTCGGCTCGCTGGCGCCGCTGGCCGTGCCGGGCAGTGCGCAGTGGGTGCCATTGGCGATCTGGCTGGCGCTGTATGCCGGGCTGATGCAATTTGCACTGGGCGCCTTCCGGCTGGGCCGCATCGCTGATATCGTCTCGCAACCGGTGATGCTGGGCTTCATCAATGCGGCTGCGTTCCTGATCATCCTCTCGCAACTGCCGGCGCTGACCGGTTTGCCTTTCACCGTGCACGACTGGTCGGGTCCCGCAGCCAGGCACCTGTTCGCCGTCATGCAGACCACGCCGTTCCTGATCACCAGCGCTTTCGGACTGGCTGCGATGCTGGCACTGCTGGCGCTGCGCCGACTGGCACCGCGCTTTCCCGCCATGCTGTTCATCACGCTGGCCGGTGTGCTGGCCAGCTGGCTGCTCGACTACCAGGCGCTTGGCGGCGCTGTCATCGGCCGGGTGCCGGCGGGCTTGCCCCAGCTGCAGCTGCCGGCGGCAATTCCGTTTGCCAGCCATCAGAATCTCTGGCCGGCGGCACTGATCATTGCCCTGGTCAGTTTTACCGAAGCCATGTCGAGTGCGCGGGTGCTGGCGCGCAAGCGGCGCGAACGCTGGGATGAAAACCAGGAGCTGATCGGCCAGGGCATGGCCAAGCTGACCGCAGCGCTGTGCGGCACCTTTCCGGTCAGCGGTTCGTTCTCGCGCTCGGCGCTGAACCGGTATGCCGGTGCGGCCAGTGCCTGGGCCTCGCTGGTGGCGGCTGGCTGTGTGCTGGTGGCGCTGCTGTGGCTCACGCCGGTGCTGGCCTATCTGCCGCATTCGGTCCTTGCAGCCATCATCCTGGTGCCGATGTTCAGCCTGATCGACCTGCGCGGCTTGCGCCGCATGCTGGCCATCTCGCGCGGCGAGGGCGCCATCGCCCTGACCACGCTGGCGGTAACCCTCTTGTCTGCACCACGCCTGCACTGGGGCGTGTTCGTCGGGGTTGGGCTGACCATGCTGTCGTTCCTGTACCGCCGCGCCCATCCGCGCATTGCCGAAGTCGGCGCCCATCCCGACGGCACGCTGCGCGACCGCCAGCGCTTCAGCCTGCCGCGCCTGGCGCCGGACGTGCTGGCCTTGCGGCTCGATTCCGCGCTCAACTTCCTGACCGCCCCGAAACTGGAACATGAAATCGGCGCGCGCATCACTGCCGACGCCAGCATCAGACGGGTGCTGCTGTGCGCCAGCGCCATCAATGACATCGATGTCAGTGGCGTCGATGTGCTGGCCGCGCTGCACAGGGAATTGACCGAGCGCGGCATTGCGCTGGAGCTGTGTGCGATCAAGAAACAGGTCTGGGATGTGATGGTACTGGCCGGCTTGCTGGAACTGATTGGTGTAAATCATTTATATGCAACCGACCACAGTGCCGTTGAGGCGCTGGCAAACGCGCTGCAGCAAGAAAAATTCTGCGGCAGCGCAAGGCTGTGACGACGGGATGCAACGCTGCGCAGGAAAATATCGTCATGTTTCCTTCCAGGTATTGCCCGACACGCCGCTTCCGGGGTAAAACTTCTTCGGGCTTTGCGGTCGAGGCGGCATGTGAAGGGAGCACTTCAAGCCATTCTGCATCGATCGCGGTGTGCCTGGCTGCCTGTTTCACCGTCCAGCTTTATCTGGTAGAGGAATGATACATGTCGGATCTGACCACGCTTGAACATACGCTCGTTGCAGCCTTGATACTGGCCGACAGCGCGGCAAGGCAAGTCATCGACAGTGCTGCTTTGCCGGATGAACATCTGCGCGCCGTTGGACAGGCCATGGGCAAGATTGAAACGGTTCTCGAGGCAGTGCATGCAATCCAGCCGGCATTGCGCTGCGACTGGCGCGGCCGCCGTCAAGCCGAACTGGCATTGCATTGCAAATTGGGCGAAGCCCTGCGCCAGGCCAGGGAACTGGCGCTGTCCAACAACACGCTTGACGCTGTGCTGTTGCTGACGAATTATGCGTATCACGAATTGTCGGCCTATCATCAGTGGCACGCATTGACCGAAAGGGACCGCCTCGAACGCAGCAGCGCTTGATTCGCACCGCTTGTCGAGCGCGATTGTGCCTGCTGAATCACGTTGCAGATTGAAGGTGAAACGCAATGAACCATGCGCCCATCGACGGTTTGGAAAAGCTGGATCACACCCTGGCTGCCGCCGCGGACTTCATCGGCAGCGCCGTGGAGCAGGTCAGCGCTGCCACCATGTTCCCGCGCGAATGCAGGCACAGTCTTGCCGAAGCCTTGACGGACCTGTTTTGCGTCCAGCATGCCATCCATGCCATCGAGCCTGGTCTGCGGCCGCAATGGCTGGAAAAAGAGGACGAGCCTGAAAGCGCTGCTGCCGATGGTCGCCTGGAAGCCGGCTTGCGCCACGCAGCAACGCTGGCAGCACAGCAGAATGCGCTCGATGCGATCCTGTCGCTGACCCGGTATGCCTTTGTCGAGCCGTCGCATTTCCACCGATGGCGCGCACGGACCGAGCGCGACAGCCTGGAACTGCGTGGCAGCTGACTGCTGCCACTGACTACAGGGCGGCACTGAATCCCGGGCAATACAAAATCACATGTGGAAATAACACAACGACAAGTCTGATCAATTGTCCAGCCCCGATTGACGCTGTGTCAGTGCAGCACCTACACTGGCGGGGTTTTGGTGCCCGCGTGCCGTCTCCGGCGCGCAGTTAAACGGGAAACACGCAAACCGTCGCCGGTTTTGACGTGTGCTGCCCCCGCAACGGTAAGCAAGCGCATGGGGAACACAAGCCATGCAGGCCACCCTCATACCACTGTGCTGCGGCATGGGAAGGTAAGGTGGTCCGACTTGCCAGCCCGGATACCGGCCAGAACAGGCGGAAAGCCAAGAGCGGCCGACCAGCCATTGCAGCGAACTTCGCTGGCATGGTTGCCCGGCCGTTTTCTGTTTCCATTCATTCCAGCCTGCGGGGAAGCAGGCCGGATGTACTTCCCTGAGAAAACTTCATCATGACAGCTTCATCCCCCCGTACCCGGTCGACGACCTGGCAGCCGCTCGTCCTGGCCATTGCAACCGCAAGCTTGCCCTTGGCCGTGCTGGCACAATCCGACGCCACATTGAATCCGGTCCAGGTGACAGCCTCGCGTTTTGCCGCCGATCCCTCGTTTGCCCCGATTGGCGCCACCGTCATCACGGCAGACGAGATCCGCGAAGCGGGCATTGGCAACGTCAATGAAGCCATTCGCAAGATTGGCGGCGTCTTTGGCCGCCAGAGCACCACAGGGAGCACCGACTTCTCGCTCGACCTGCGCGGCTTTGGCGCCACCAGTGACCAGAACATGGTGATCCTGGTCGACGGCGTGCGGCTGTCTGAAAACGAACTCGCCACCGCCATGCTGTCATCGGTGCCCATCGAAACGGTGGAGCGCATCGAAATCACGCGCGGCGGCAGCAGCGTGCTGTATGGCGACGGCGCCACGGGCGGCGTCATCCAGATCATTACCAAACGCACCGCGCGCGATGGCGTGCACGGTACGGTTGTGGCAGAAGTGGGCACGCTGGGCTTGCGCGAATTGCGTGGCTCGGTTGCCAAGGGCTGGGATGGGTTTTCTCTCGATGCCAACGTCGGCACCATGGAGTCGGACAACTACCGTGCCAACAATGCCATTCGGCAAAGCAATTTCAGCGGCGGCCTGCAGTATGGCGACAACACGGGCCGCATCGGCTTTCGCGCCGATGTCGCCCGTCAGGATACCCATCTTGCCGGCAGCCTGACGCTGGCGCAATTCAATGCCGATCCGCGCCAGACCAACACGCCCGACGATTTCGGTTCGCTCGACAGCAACCGCTACACCTTGTTTGCCGAGCGCAGATTCGGCGGCCTGGAACTGGCATCGGAATTGTCGTATCGCGACAAGACCTCGCGCTATGCGTCCACCGGCTACAGTTCCAAGGCAGACAGCCATGTGATGCAGTTTTCACCGCGCCTGCGCTATCTCTCCGACCTGGCCGCGGCAAGGAACGAACTGGTCGCCGGTGTCGATCTGGCCAACTACAAGCGCGATACCAACACTACCTTCGTCAGAGCCACCGGCGAGCAAAAATCGATGGCGTTCTACCTGCGCGACGAAGTCCGGTTTGGCGCCTTGCGGGTGGCGCTCGGCGCACGGCATGAGAAATTCGACAAGAAGGCCGATGATCCTACGTCGGCAGCCTACGATGGTTCGCAAAGTGCCAATGCCTGGGACCTGCTGGCCAGCTACACCGTCGTCAGGAATGTCGATGTGTTTGCCAAGGCCGGCAAGAGCTACCGCGTGGCCAACATCGATGAAAACAATTACACGCCCGTCATCGGCAAGCCGCTCGAAACCCAGACCTCGCATGACCTTGAACTGGGCACCATGCTGGGCAATGCCGAAGGCAACCTGACTGCACGGGTATTTCGCCACAAGCTGCGCAATGAAATCTATTACGACCCGACCGTGCCCGGCCAGTTCTTCCCCGGTGCCAATGCCAATCTCGATCCGACCCGCCACCAGGGCATTGAACTCGACGCCGCCATGCGTGTCATTCCAGGCGTGACCTTGCACGCGGTGCTGCAGCATGTCTCGGCCAGGTTCACCGAAGGCCCGAACGCCGGCAAGGAACTGGGCCTGGTGCCGAAGAACACCGCCACCGTGCGTGCCAACTGGGTGGCCGGCAATGGCCAAAGCGCCGATGTCGGCGTCCAGTGGGTCGATACCCAGCGTTACGGCGGCGACTTCGACAACAGCTGTTCGGCAAAGATTCCTTCCTACACCACCATCGACGCCCGGTATGCCGTGCGGGTCTCGAACTGGACGTTTGCCCTCTCCGGCACCAACCTGGCAGACAAGGATTTCTTCAGCTCGGCCTATGGCAGCTGCAACAGCGGCATTTATTCGGAAAATGGCCGCCAGCTGAAACTCTCCGCCCGTTACGACTTTTGAAGCGGTCCTGACATGAAGAGTCTTGCCTGATGCGGCGCGCGCTGGTCATCCTCGGTAGCCTGGCTATCCTGGGATTGCTGGCGTGCGCCATTGCTGTCGCCTGTGGCAGCAGCGGATGCCTGGCCAGCCCGGCGTCCGAGCCGATGATCTGGATGCTGCGTTTTCCGCGGGTTGCCTGCGCCTATGCCGTCGGTGGCTTGTTGGCCCTGGCTGGCGCATTGATGCAGGTACTGCTGCGCAATCCGCTGGCCGACCCGTATGTACTTGGTATCTCGGGCGGGGCGGCAGCCGGCGCCATGGCGGTTTCCCTGCTGGCGCCCGCCAGCGCCGTGGGCATTCTCGTGCCGGCGACAGCGGCTGTTTCCTTCTCTGCACTTTTTTCCTCTGCGTTCCCGCTGGCCGCCGTTGTTCCGGCGCTGCTGGGCCAATTCGGCATGCAGATCGGCGCACTGTGTGGTGCGTTGGTGTCCATCGTCATGCTGTTTGCCTTGGCACGCGGGTCGCTGGTGCAGCTTTCTTCGACATCGGCCGGCATTGCGTCGGGTACCCGGCTGATTTTGATGGGCGCCATGATCGCTTCCGGTTTTGGCGCCTTGCTCACGCTGATGCTCAGCCTGGCACCCGACGCGCGCTTGCGCAGCATGGTGTTCTGGCTCATGGGCGACCTTGACAATGATTTTTCCTATACCGCAGCCTGGCTGGTG
Source organism: Janthinobacterium lividum (assembly GCA_050954505.1). GTDB lineage: Bacteria > Pseudomonadota > Gammaproteobacteria > Burkholderiales > Burkholderiaceae_D > JAQGMO01. Next base: position 5,039 of record JBPBPY010000282.1, on the reverse strand, counting down.
CTGGCTTGTGCAAGCATCTGGGCGATGCACGCGGCACCGCGCCTGAATGTGCTGGCTCATGGCGACCAGGCAGCGTTCTTGCTCGGTGTGCCGGTGGTGCGCCTGCGTGCCGTAACGCTGCTAGTAGCCTCGCTTGCGACGGCTGCCGCGGTCTCGGTTGCCGGTACCATCGGCTTTATCGGCCTGGTGGTACCACATGGGCTGCGGCTGTTGATAGGCAATGACCAGCGTTTGTTGCTGCCGGCCTCGGTTCTGGGCGGCGGCCTGGTGCTGACCCTGGCCGACCTGGCGGCACGTACGGCGGCAGCGCCCTTGCAGCTGCCTGTCGGTGTCATCACGGCACTGTTCGGCGTGCCGGTGTTCCTGTTCCTGCTGGCCCGCAGCCGCGCATGATTCCGAACTTGCCGAGTTTGCCGAACTTGCCACACTCTGCCCAGAGTGTGGCACCGGCGCCGGTCCTGCCAACGGCCAGCGCCGGGCCGGGCCGGGTGCTGGCCATGCAAGACCTTGACATCGAACTGGGCGCGCGCCGGTTGATCGAAGCACTTGACTGGCAGGTCGAACGCGGGCAGCTCTGGTGCGTCCTCGGTCAAAACGGCGTCGGCAAATCGACACTGCTGCAGGTGCTGGCCGGACTGCGTGCGCCGGCATCGGGTCAGGTAAGCATCGACGCTTTGCCGCTGGCATCGTACCGGCCGTCGCAACTGGCCCGACTGCGTGGATTGATGCCGCAGGCGCAGGCCGATGCGTTTTCGAGTCGTGTGATTGACACCGTTCTGGTGGGCCGGACACCGCATCGGCTTGGCGGCGCCTGGGACAGCCATGCCGACCGCGAAGCGGCCATGCGCGCACTCGAGCAGGTCGATCTGGCGCACAACGCCGACGACGATGTGCTGCAATTGTCGGGGGGCGAACGCCAGCGTGTGGCACTGGCCACACTGCTGGCGCAGGCGCCGGCACTGCTGCTGCTCGACGAACCTACAGCGCACCAGGATGTGGCCCGGCAGCTGGCCTTGATGCGGCTGCTGCGCCAGCACAGTCAAGGCCATGGCGTGGTCATGACCTGCCACGACATCAATCTTGCCGCACGTTTTGCCACCCATGTGCTGGTGCTGGCAAGCACCTGCCACTGGGCCGGGCCGGTCGATGAAGTGCTCGACAAGCTGGTGCTGGAGCAGGCATTTGGCTGCCGCTTTTCGGTCACGAGCGTGGATGGCCTGCCGGCGTTCATTGCCTGTTGAGGGTCGTTTCGGCGCCGGTGCAACGGCTTGGCAGCGGCCAGTGTAACGGCATGACACCGGCCGCTGCCGGCTGCTGCCGCACATCCAGACGCCGTAAATCCTCGGCCGTGCGGCTTGCGGTGATAGTGCCGGCGCTGCAGCAGACGCTTGTCTGGCCGCAGCGGCCCTGAAAAGCCGGCTTGTCGGATTAATTGACAGTTACTTAATGCATTCAGCGCAGGTGCAGCTAACTCCCTGTTTTTCATCATGGATTCCGATGGGTATGGAATTTGCTTAAAGTGAATTGTGCGCAACAGCAGGCACACCATTCAACCTATCAACCCAGGATCTCCATGAAAATGTCTTTCTTCGCTCGCATTCTTGTTGCCGGTTCGATCCTGTTCGGCGCCTTGACGCCTGCGTTGGCCACCCCGGTCACCTACTCACTGTATGACACGGCATTCGACGCCGGCAGTATCGCAACCGGCGTCTTCACATTCGACGTCGATACGGGTGCACTGAACAATTACCTGATCAATATTACGGAAGGCAATCTGCCTGCCTATACCTACAGCGACAATTTCCAGGGTTCGATTGCGTTTGCCGAGAATCCGGGACAGCCGGGGAATGCGCTGACCTTCATCGCTGCGGATTTCAGCCGCTATCTGACGCTGACGTTTGCAGCACCACTGTCGAATGCCGGTGGCACCTTTGCCTATGTGCTGGATGACACCTTCCAGTTCAATAACGACCTTGACAATGCCGGCGTCGACGAGACGGCAATCAGCGGCGGCGCCACATCGCTGGTCGTTGCCGTTCCGGAACCGGCCACCGCCTTGCTGATGCTGCCAATGCTTGCAGGCATGGCGCTGGTGCGCCGCCGTCGCCCGGCAACGCTCTGAGTTTTTGTCCGGGCCAGGCCCTGGCTGCAAGTCGACACAGCAGCCAGGGCCGGCCCGGGAGGGGGACCGGAAACGGTCCGCTTCCCAGTTATCACGAATCCTTGAACCTTGCGCAGGCGCCAACGCGTTAAGATCGGCAGCATTGGTACCGTCGCATGCAAGCCTTGTCGTGGTCAGCACCACGCCAGGGCAGCAAATGCCGATCGGCCCGGCCTTGCCCAATGCAGCGCGTCCCGCGAAGACACCATGGATCATCCTGTGCAATCTCCCATTCATCCCCTTTGGCTGCGCCTGTGCCACTGGCTCAATGCGCTGGCCGTGCTGATGCTGGTGGGCAGCGGCTGGGGCATCTACAATGCCTCGCCGATCTTTGCCTTCCGGTTTCCGCCTGCCGCCACGCTGGGCGGCTGGCTGGGTGGCGCCTTGCTGTGGCACTTCGCGGCCATGTGGCTGCTGTTCTTCAACGGCCTGTTCTACCTGGGAATCAATATCGCCAGTGGACGCCTGCGCCGGCAGTTTTTTCCGATCAGCATGCACGCCTTTGCCAGCGACATGCGCGCTGCGTTCAAGGGCCGGCTCTCGCATGCCGATGCGCGCCACTACAACGCTGTGCAACGGCTGGCCTACGTGTTCGTCATGCTCGACACCATCGTGCTGGTGCTCTCCGGCCTGGTGTTGTGGAAGTCGGTGCAGTTCGCCCTGTTGCGCGACCTGCTGGGCGGGTATGAAGTGGCGCGTTGGATTCATTTTCTCGCCATGGCCGGGCTGGTCGGATTTGTGGCAGTGCACCTGGCGATGGTGGCACTGGTGCCGCGCACGCTGGTGGCGATGGTGCGCGGTCGTTGAGCAACCGGAACGGAGCAAGGAAGAATATGGTCGACAAAACCCGTATCGTCGCCGCAGCCGAAGGCGCAGCCATGCTGGCCGACGCCATCAGGCGCGTGCCTGAGCCGTCGCGCCGCGCTTTCCTGCAGCGCACGCTGACGCTGGGCGGACTGTCCTTGCTGACGGGATGCGATATCAGCAGCAACCGCAGCATCGACGCCGGCTTGAAGACCATCTCGCGCTGGAACGACAAGGTGCAGCTGGCGCTGTTCGATCCCCGGCAGCTGGCCCCGACCTATCCGGATTCGATGATCACCCGGCCGTTTCCCTTCAACGCCTACTACCCGGAAAGGAATGTGCGGGTGGTCGACGGCGCCAGTTGGCGCCTGGAACTGAGCGGCCTGATTGCCGACCGCAAGCCCTGGCGCCTGGAACAGCTCCAGGCCATGGCGCAAGTCGACCAGGTGACGCGCCATATCTGCGTCGAGGGCTGGAGTGCGATCGGCAAGTGGGGCGGGGTACCGTTTGCCGACTTCCTGCGCCGCGTCGGTGCCGACACCACGGCGAAATATGTCGGTTTCAAATGCGCCGACGATTACTACACCAGCATCGACATGGCTACCGCACTGCATCCGCAAACCATCATGGCCTTGACCTATGACGGCAAGACCTTGCCGCCGAAGTATGGTTATCCAATGAAGCTGCGCATGCCCACCAAGCTGGGCTACAAGAATCCAAAACACATCCAGGCCATCTTCGTCTCGAATACCTATTCGGGCGGTTATTGGGAAGACATGGGGTACAACTGGTTCGGCGGCAGTTGAAAACGGGTTTGCCGCCGCTTTCCCGCCCATCCGATCGCGCTTGTCATTGATCGGTCAGCCCACGGCCGCAGCAGGAATCGGTGTCAGCAAGTCTTCACCGGCCAGATGCCGCCTTGCATTGGCGACAAACAGGCCCACCGATGCCGCCATTGCCTGTGGTGACCAGCCGGCCACATGCGGCGTGAGCACCACGCGCTCGGAATCGATCAGCCTGGCCGGCGGCTTGGGCTCGCTTTCATAGACATCCAGGCCCGCCCCTCCCAGTGCGCCGCGTTCCAGTGCATCGGCCAGGGCGGTGGTATCGACCACGCTGCCGCGCGCCACATTGACCAGATAACCTTGTGCACCGAGTGCCTCGATGACGCCGGCATCGACGAGATGGTGCGTGCCGGCGCCGCCCGGCGTGGCCACCAGCAGATAGTCAGCCCAGCTGGCCAGGCCAATCAGGGAGTCGAAGTAAGGATACGGCGAATCGGCCAGCGGACGCCGGTTGTGATAGCCGATCTCCAGGTCAAAGCCGGCGCCGCGCTTGGCCACCTTGCGCCCGATGCTGCCCAGTCCCAGGATGCCAAGCTTTTTGCCGGAAAAATTGGGCAGGTAGGACAAGGCATCGCGCCAGATGCCGTCGCGCGTGAGGCGGTCAAGCCTGGGTATCTGGCGTACCACGGCGAGCAGCAGCGCCAGTGCATGGTCGGCAACGCAATCGTCATTGGTGCCGGCACCATTGCTGAGCTTGATGCCGCGCGCGCGCGCCGCATCGAGCGCAATGTTTTCATAGCCCACACCGAGGGCGCCGATCATCTCCAGCGCAGGCAAACGTGCCATCGTTGCCGCGTCGATCCCGCGCGCGCCATTGGTGAGCACCAGGCGAATGAACTGGCCATGTGCGGACAATGCCTGTTCCAGCCTTCCCTGGGTCGGTGCGTGGACGATGTCGAAGGCGTCGGACAGGGTGGCCAGGCCGCTGTCGGCCATCGGTACCAGGATCAGGAGAGCAGGGCGCATGGAGAGATTTCATTGCAAAATGGAAAACAGATGGTAGCGCATCCGTGACCGCGCTGCAGCCAGCGACGCACAGGAAAACATACCGGGACATGGCGACCTGGTCCGACGCTGCTTGCCGGCCAAGCACAATGTTGAAGGAACCGGCAGTCAAAATTTCGTACAATCAAAGTCGTTTCGCCACTGCGCGCGCAATTTGCCGCCGCGCCGGCCTGCCACCTCCATCACGAAAGGACATCATGAGCGCACTTTCCGATTTCCCGATT
>JBPBPY010000179.1:0-13927 GCA_050954505.1 Janthinobacterium lividum | reverse complement strand
ACGCCGGCGGCCATGCCTTTCAGGCTGCCGCAGACATAGATGGCGGCGCCTTCATCGACCCAGGCGCGCAACCGTACCGCGCGTTCGCGCAGGCAGTCCTGTACATAGCGGCGTTGCGGCTGGTCGCGGGAAAACACCAGGTCGGCATGCTGGAGCGTGCCTTGTGCCAGCCAGGCGTCGATCTCATCGCGATAGTGGTGGTCGTGGGCGGCATTGCGCTCGCCAAAGATCAGCCAGTTGCGGCTGGCGCCGCTGTCCTGGCGGCTTTTCAGGTGACTGCGCAGGCCGGCTATGCCGGTGCCATTGCCGATCAGGATCAGCGGGCGCTGGCCATTGCCTTGCAGATGAAAGCGCCGGTGACTGCGCAGCCGAAGTGTGACGGCGGCGCCGATTGCGGCCTGCTGGCCGAGCCAGCCTGAGGCAATGCCGGTGGAGCCGTCTTCATGGCGCTGCAGCCGCACCAGCAGATGAATGCGCCCTTCGGCTGGAATCGAGGCAATCGAATATTCACGTGCACGTGCCGGGTCGGCCGGCGCCATGACCTGCACCAGGTCGCCCGACTCCCAGGCTGGCAACATGCCGTCGGCCGGTTCGAGTTCGAGATGGAAGACCGCTTCACCGGCACTGCCGGGGTTGAGCACGCGGCGCGCAGCCAGGGTCCAGCTGGCAAATGGCGGACCATCCCAATCGGGCAGGTCGCTGGTGCCAGCCTGGTGCAGCAACTGCGCACGCCAGGCGTCAATGGCTTCGGGCTGGCCGCGATCGACGTCGATACGGGCAAACAGGGGTGCCGCGCCCTGCCCGGCCAGCCAGGCATGCAATGCCATGCCGAAGCCGCAAAAATTCCTGTAACTGCGGTCGCCCAGCGCCAGAACGCCGAAATGCAGATCCGGCAGCGGCAACGGTGCGCTCATGACGCGGCTGGCGAACAGGGCGGCGTTGTCGGGCGGGTCGCCCTCGCCATAGGTGCTGACCACAAACAGCACGCGTTTGGCGCTGGAGAGCTGCTGCGCCGTCAAGGTGTCGAGCGCGCAACTGCGCGCGCTGATGCCGGCCAGATGAAAAGTGGCAGCCGTTTGCGCAGCGAGGTCTTCGGCGTTGCCGGTCTGGCTGGCCCATGCGATGATCCAGGCCGAACGATCGCCTGCCATGGCCTGGCCGGCCGTTGCCAGGCGCTGCTTGCGCAGCTGCGCCAGGAAGATCGCGCCACACATGGCGACATAGGCCATTACCAGGCCGCCGGCGCAGCACCAGCGGAACTGCTCGCCGGCAGCGATCACTGCAACATGTCCCGGTAGCGGCTGGTGGTGGTTTCGGCATAGCCTTGTCCCTGGCGCACCAGAAAACGCGCAGCGATATTGCGGGCCTCGGCAAAACACAAGCCTTTTTGCGCGCCCAATACCGTCAAGGCGGTCGACAGCGCATCGGCTGCCATGCAGCTTTCATGCACGACCGTGACCGCTGCCACGCCGTTTCGCACCGGTTGTCCGGTGCGCGGGTCGAGGGTATGTGAATAGGCCAGGCCATTGCTGACGAAGTTGCGCCGGTAGTCGCCCGAGGTGGCAATCGACAGGCCATGCAAGGCGACAATGGTGTCGCTGATCCTGCTGGCTGGCAAGCTGGCGCCGGTCCTGGCAAGCGTGACGCCGTCCTGCCCCGCGCCGCGCGGCTGCCATGCTGGTGTGCCCGTCCCACCCGCCGGTGGCGCCTCCAGCGAGACCCACCAGGGCTGCCCGTCGGGCTTGACACCGGCGCCGCGCAGCTCGCCACCGACCTCGACCAGGTAATGCTGCACACCCTGCTGTTGCAGATACCGTGCCAGTTTGTCGACCGCGAAGCCTTTGGCAATGGCAGAGAAATCCAGGCGCACGCCGCCCGGCTGGCGCACTTGGTGCCTGCCGCTGGCGTCCGTGGCAAGTTCGATCTGGCGCCAGCCGGGCAAGCTGCGCACACGGGCCTGCACCTCATTGGCGGGGACGCAAAAGCCGTCCTCGTCATGACGGCCTTGGGCACCGAAACCCCACAGGTCGACCAGTGCGCCGGCAGCCGGATCGTAGGCACCCTCGCTTTCGCTTGCCACTTCCAGTCCGTAGGACAGCACGTGGTGGAAGTCCTCGGGAATGATGCACCAGCTGCCCGCCTGGGCCGCATTGAAGCGCGACAGGTCGGAGCCGGACTCCCAATGGCTCATCTGGGCGACCACTTCGTCGAGCTGCTGTTGCAGCTCGGTTTGACGCTGCAAGGCAGCACCACCATGGACAACGCCGCCGGCCAGCTTGACCGACCAGCTGGTGCCCATCGTCAAACCCTTCAATTCCAGCACCGGTCCCTTGGGCAAGGCACCGCCTTCAATGCAATGGGGAATCAAGACATTCTGCATGCTGCTTCTCTTTGAATCGGGGTGGGTAACAACGTACAGCGGGTGGACTGCGAATGCACGGCGCGTGCCCTGCCGGCGCACTGCCGAAGCAGCAGCGCAGTGCTGCAACCCGCTCTGCCACTTGCTTCACCAATCCCGCGTGGCCTGCTGTGGCCGGTTATTGCGGCAACACCTCGAATGTGCCGCCGTAATTGAGCCGTCTCGGCACGGCCTGGCCTGGCCCCTGCTGGGCAGGCCAGGAAGCGCTGACCTGGTACATGCCTGGCTGCGGCCAGGTTACGGCAAACACACCGTTGGCATCGGTTTTGACGCGCATTTCATTGAGTGCACCGCGATACTTCACGCCATTTGGAATGACGCTGAGTTCGAAGTCGGCCGCCGGTTTGCCATCGAGCAGGAAGCGAAACCGCGCCGGCTGATCGGCCTGCAATTCGGCCGGGCTGCTCAGGGGCACCAGTTCCAGGCCGACGCCGGTGGTCTTGAAGGCCGCTTCGTTCGGTTTGCCGGCCGTGACATAGGTTTCGACGCGGTTGTGCATCAGGGTCTGGGAAACATCGGTAGCATTTGCCGGCAAGGCTTTGGCCAGTGCTTCGGCGCTGCCGCGAAAACGTTTTTGCTCGCTGCCGACCTTGTAGCTGGCCATGACGGCATCGCTGACCAGGCCGATCTTGTAGGTGCCGGGTTTGGACAGCTTGACATCGAAGGTGCTGCGCAGCTTGCCGGTGAATTGATTTTCCGCCGCCACCGCTGCGCCGTCGGGGCCGGTGATCTGCAGATCTTCCAGCGGCAGGCCGGTGCGGTCGAAATCGAACAGGTTTTCCGAAATTGCGGCATCGACCGTGATGTATGGATCGCGGCCTTCCACCTGCGCGCTCGATGGCAACAGCCACAGGCGTGCTGCCTGCGCATTGTGGGGCAAGACCATGGCTATCGACACGGTGCCCAGCAAGGCGCCGAGCAGCGGCAGCGAGGTGGCCATGCGCAGGGCACTGGAGAAATTGGCTTGTGATGAACGGTTCATGTCGGGTTCCTTCGCTCAGGGTTTGAGTTGCAGGGCAACGGCGCCCAGTTCTTCCTTGCCCTTGGCGGACACGGTGGCGGCAGACTTCGGCGGCCATTGGAATGGCAGGCGTACCAGGTCACGCCCGCCGGCTTCACGCGCGGCTTCGACCACCAGTTGGTACTCGCCGGCCGGCAAGGTTTGCAAGGCCTTTGATCCGGCGTAGGACAGGGTGGCTTCGCCCGGGGCGCGGGTGGCGCCCGAGACGCCATCGACCGGCATGTCGAGTTCGCGTCCGCTCTTGCGCCACCACTGGCGCATGTCCTTGAGCCATTTGGTACCGGCATTGTCCTTTTTCCTGACGTCGTAGAGCACCGACAGGTTGGCAGCGAAGCTCTGGTCGGGATGTTCGAGCCAGACGGCGATGTAGGGGCGGTGGTAGGCCGCCACATTGAGCTGCGGGATGTCCATCTTGAGAGTCAGGTCCGCAGCCATTGCGGAGGCACCCATCAGCGGCAGGCTGAAGGCAATGGTGTAGTGCAGTTTCATGGGATTCACCTTTTCGAAATACGGTTGGAGCGCGAGGCTTCGTGGTTGCTGGTTTTCGGATCTGTGCCGGCGGCGCCGGCAGCGTGGCATGTGCCCGGGCTGAGATGGCGCGTTTGATGATCAGTGGATCAACAGCAGTGCCAGCAGTGCCGGAATCAGGATTCCCATGCCGACCATGGGCCAGGTCAGCGGCCGGTTGGCAGCGTGGAATTTCAGGATCAGCAATCCGGTCAAGGAAAATATCAGGCAGGCGGCGGCAAACACGTCGATGAACCAGCTCCAGGCGGCACCGGTGTTGCGGCCCTTGTGCAAATCGTTGAGCCAGGAGATCCAGCCGCGGTCAGTGAGTTCGTATTCGAGGGCGCCATCTGCCAGCGTGATGCGCAGCCAGGCATCACCGCCGGGGCGCGGCAGCGCGACATAGGCTTCTTCGGGCGACCATTCCGCCGCCACGCCGGCCACCTTGAGCGACCAGTTTTGCGCCAGCCATTGCGTGGCCAGTGGCGGCAGCGCCAGCTTGCTGTCGGTTTTGCCATCGGCGTCGGCATGCTGCAGGGCGAATTGGCGCAGTTCCTGCATGGCCGGCGCCGGCAGCGTGGCCGTGCGGCGGCTGACCTTGGGCCGGGATTCGATATCGGCAGAGTGATTGAGGGTGATGCCGGTGAATGCAAACAGCAGCATGCCAAGCAGGCAGAGCGCGGAACTGATCCAGTGCCACTGATGCAGCTGCCTGAGCCATACTGAGCGCTTGGCTGCCTTGGCATTCTGGCTGTGCGCCCGTGTTTCGCCACCCTTTGCCACCAGGGCTGGATCACTCGCACTCATGGTTTTTCCCCTTGTCGTTCCTCTGGCCAATGCCCCCGAGAATGCGGGTGCCCGCGAGCATGCACGCTTGGCGCCCAAATGATAATGATTATCACTTGAAAGATCAAGCCCTTATAAATCAGAAACATGCGCTGGCCCAGTCTTCGTGGTCAGCATTGAAAATAGCGCTTGCAGATGAGAATGGTTCGCATTTATACTGATTTTCATCGATGCGGCGGTGCAGCTGGCTGGCGCTGGTCCTGCCTGCACACTGCGGGCGGAAAACGCGTTTCAGCTGCGTATCGACCCGCGTATCGGCCGCGTTTCCAGCTCGTGTTTCAGCTCTTCTGTTGCGCCCTTCTGTGCTCGAATCAAGGAAAACCATCATGTGCGAAAAAAAGGCGCAAGCCGCATTCATTCCTCCGGCCGCCCTGCAGCAGCCGCAACCGGTGTCCATCGGTTCACGCCGGCGCCGCCTGTGGGACTTGCCCGACAACTGCCATTGCCCGGTGGTGGGCGTGTGCCTGCCGCTGCGCACCATGCGCAAATTGATGAGCAAGATCGTCGGCGACCAGCAACTGGGCGACTATGACCTGCACACCGGCGCGGTGAGCGTCTGCAATACACGCAACCATATCTCCGATGTGCTGCAACGCGAACTCGAGCTGCGCTATGCCGTGGTCATCAAGCAGTTCAAGGCCATCAAGGATACCCCTGCACTGGCTCAGCGCTGGGACCAGGCCATCGATGAAGGCGATGTCACCGGCGCATTCTGGGCTGGACTGACCCACCCGCATTGCAACCAGACCCTGCAGGAAAAAATGTGCCGCGACATGCATATGCTGCAGCACCAGGCCGGCGCCCATGTGCGGGTCGACATGGCCAGAATGCAGGCACTGGTGAGCGAGAATGCCGTGCTGACCAAGGAGCTGGGCCGGGTCCAGGAGCGGATTACCCGGCTGGTCAATGAAAAGATGGCGGAGATCGGCCGGCTCAACGCGGCGCTGATGCAGTCGCAGGCTGAACTGGTGCGCAAGGATACCGAAATCAATTTCCTCAAGCATGACATGGCCGGGCTGGAGCAGTCGATTCCGGGACTGCTGTCGCGCGTGCAACTGAGCGAACAGCTCGATTACCTGCGCGAGCGCAACCGTGAACTCGAACGCGGCCAGCTGGCCTTGCGCCAGCAGCTGGAACAATCGACACTGCTGCGCGAGAAAACCGAAGCGCTGGAACAGGCCAGGCTGCAGCAAGCGGTGCAGCTCGAGCAGCAGCGCGAAGCGGCACAGAAGCGTCCGATGCCGGCGACCGACCTGCAGCAGAAAATCGTCCTGTGCGTGGGTGGACGCGACGGCAACCTGGGTGCCTACCGGGACCTGGTCGAATGCGCGGGCGGGCAGTTCGAGCATCATGACGGTGGCCGGGAAGACAACCTGAAACAACTCAATTCCAATCTGACCGCCGCCGATGTGGTAATTTGCCAGACCGGCTGCATCAGCCACAATGCCTACTGGCGGGTCAAGGACCATTGCAAGCGTCATGGAAAGCCCTGCGTGTTCCTGGAAAACCCCAGCGCCACCAGCATGGCCCGCAGCCTGGAAGCCTTGTCCGGCACGACACTTGCGGGACCGGTGGTAGACAGTGTGCTGTAGACAGTGCGAAAGCTGATGCGTGGCCGATTCTGCCTCTGGCCAGAAGCGTCGGGTGGTGGATCCAGCCCTAGGCCCGGTCGACAGCGTGGCCAGGACGTCTCGATGCCGCAGCCACCCTGGTTCAGGGCCGGGCCAGGGCTGGTCCCGTAGTTCGGCTTGAATACTGATGCAAAGCAATCGCCGGACTGGAAAAATCGCGTAGAATACTGTACACAATCACAGTGCAAGGCGCGCGATGAACCTCAACGACAAGCTTGAAATTCTCGCAGATGCGGCGAAATACGACGCCTCCTGCGCCAGCAGTGGCGCGCCCAAGCGCAGCTCGGAAGGCAAGCAGGGACTGGGTGCCACCAACGGCATGGGCATTTGCCACAGCTACACGCCGGACGGCCGCTGCGTGTCGCTGCTGAAGATCCTGCTGACCAACTTCTGCGTCTACGATTGCCAGTACTGTGTCAACCGGCGCAGTTCGAACGTCCCGCGCGCGCGCTTTTCGGTCGACGAAGTGGTCAAGCTGACGGCCGACTTCTACCTGCGCAACTACATCGATGGCCTGTTCCTCAGCTCCGGCATCATCCGCTCGGCTGACTACACCATGGAACAGCTGGTAGCCATTGCCCGCACGCTGCGGGAAGAACACCAGTTCCGTGGCTACATCCATTTGAAGACCATACCCGACGCCGACCCGCTGCTCATTGCCGAAGCCGGACGCTATGCCGACCGGCTCAGCGTGAACATCGAACTGCCCAGTGCGGCCAGCATTGCCAACCTGGCGCCGGAAAAAAACCTGCATACGATTCAATTTGCCATGGGTTCGATCCGCCGCAAGATTGATGAAAAGGCTGAAGAACCAAAGGCGCCGAAATTCGCGCCTGCGGGCCAGAGCACGCAAATGATTGTGGGCGCCGACGCCAGTGACGACAAGGTCATCCTGTCGACGGCTGAAACACTGTACGACAGCTACCGGCTCAAGCGGGTGTATTACTCCGCCTTCAGTCCGATTCCGCAAAGTCCGAAAAGCGTGCCGGCAGCGCCCGCGCCCCTGCTGCGTGAACACCGGCTGTACCAGGCCGATTTCCTGCTGCGCGGTTATGGTTTCGCGGTCAAGGAGCTGCTGCCGGCTTCCGGGAACCTGGCGCTCGACATCGACCCGAAGCTGGCCTGGGCGCTGGCGCATCGGGAACATTTTCCACTTGACCTCAACAGTGCCGACCTGTCGCTCATTGCGCGTGTGCCGGGCATTGGCTTGCGCAATGCCAAACGGCTGGTCGAATTGCGCCGCCTGCGCCGCATCCGCTACGCCGACCTGACCCGCATGCGCTGCAGCATGAAAAAAATCACGCCATTCATCGTCACCGCCGACTATCGCCCAGCCAATGATGGCGCCACTTCCGAACGGCTGCGCTCGGCGCTGGCCGATGCGCCGGCGCAGCAAATGTCACTGTGGCCAGGACTGCAGCAAGCGTGACCGGTCAGGGACAGGTTCCGGACCAGTCTGCGCTGCATGGGCAAATCGAGTCGCCTGTGGTGGAGAGTTTTGCCGACTGGCGCAGCGCCGCGCGCCTGCTGCTGGCCAGCGGCATTGCGCCGCATCGGGTGCGCTGGATGACGCCGCAGACGCCAGCCGATTTGCTGGCCGACTCGATTCCCCTGGACATTGCCGCAGCACAGGCCAGCGCAGCGGCGGCGCAGGCGCCGCTGCATTTGCCGCGCGAGCTGCTCGACATGCTGCAGTCGGCAGCCTGCTTTCGCGCAGCCGACCGCTGGGCATTCCTGTACTGCGTGCTGTGGCGCTGGCGCGCCGGCGAACGCGAAGTGATGTCGATTGCCGACCCGGACGGCCAGCGCCTGCGCAGCATGGTCAAGTCGGTACGGCGGGAAGAACACGACATGCACGCCTATGTGCGGTTTCGCGAACGCCCGCCCGGTGCCGGGGCGCCGCGCTTCGTTGCCTGGTTCGAGCCCTCGCATGATGTCCTGCCCCAGGTGGCGCGTCATTTCGCCAAGCGCATGGGCAGTGCCAGCTGGATGATTGCGACGCCGTCGGCAACCGTTTTGTGGGACGGCAACGAGGTCCGGTTCGGCGCCCCCCTGGCCAGGAATGGCGCCTTGTTCGACGATGCCGGCGAACAGCTGTGGCTGACGTACTACGCCAGCATCTTCAATCCGGCACGGCTCAACACCACCGTCATGCACAGCCACATTCCAGGGCGGTTCTGGAAAAACCTGCCTGAAGGGAAAATCGTTCCCGCCCTGGTGAGCGATGCCGCCAATGGTGGCCGGCGCCATGGCCAGGCCGAGGGTGTGAGCCGGCAAAAAGGCAGCGCCGTCAAGGTCAGTGCCGAACAGGCCGCGCCGCGCCGGGCACAGACGGATTGGCCCTCACGCCTTGGCGAAGACGATGGCCAGGAGCCAGCGCCGTAGAAAACCTGCGAGGCAAGATCGCCGGCAAGCGAGGCGGGCTTGGTCGCCTCGCTTGCCGGCCGGCGGCGGTGGTGCAGCAATTTGCGCTGCAGGAACGCCGCGGCGGCAACACATGCCGGCTCAGCTGCGCAGATTCTTGCCGAAGAAATCCAGCGTGCGCTGCCAGGCCAGCTTGGCCGCTACGGCGTCATAGCGCGGGGTGGTGTCGTTGTGAAAGCCGTGGTTGACATCCGGGTAGATGAACGCTTCGTAACGTACATGGTTGGCCTTCAGTGCAGCTTCATAGGCGGGCCAGCCGGCATTGACGCGCTCATCGAGACCGGCATAGTGAATCAGCAACGGCGCCTTGATGTTTGCCACCTCGGCTGCTGCCGGCTGGGCGCCGTAGAACGGGACAGCGGCGCCCAGGTCGGCAAAACGTACCGCCATGGCATTGGCAATGCCGCCGCCAAAACAGAAACCGACAACACCGAACTTGCCGGCATAGCGCGGCAGGCTTTTTACGTACGGTACGGCGGCCATCAGGTCTTCGGTACGTTTGGCGCCATCGAGTGCGGCAAACAACTTGGTGGCCTGTTCTTCATCGCCTGGATAGCCGCCGACCGGCGTGAGCGCATCGGGGGCGAAGGCAATGTAGCCGGCCACTGCCAGGCGCCGCGCCACATCTTCGATATACGGATTCAGACCGCGATTTTCATGAATCACCAGCACTGCCGGTGAATCGCCGCCATCCGTGTTGGGCCGTGCCAGATAACCGCGCATGATGCCGGAGCCTGACGGCGACGCGTAGGTCGTGTATTCGGCAACGATGCGGTTGTCGTTCTTGGGCACCTGCTGGGCCAGGGCGTAGTTCGGCCGCAGCGCCTCGAACATCGCCAGGGCAGAAAAACCGGCCACTGCATGACGCGACGCCTTGTCGAGAAATTCGCGCCGGTCCATGGCACCGTGCACGTAGCCGTCGAACAACTTCAATACTTCGGGCGGAAAGTCGCTTGCTTTTTTTCGTTCCAGTTCCATGCCGTTGCTCCTCGGGATAGGTGGGTGGTAAAAAAGCATTATAGGCATGGGGCGGCGCCAATGTCCCATCGGCTGGCCTGGCGTTGCGCAAGCGCAGGCATGGACGCCTTGAGGGCGACTGCCAACCAGGAACGCTTCACGAAAATTCGCGTGGCGTGCGGTCTTGCTGGCTGCGAGCTGTTCAAACGCATGCCTTACTACAATATTTACAAAATCTTTATGCCCGTGCGGCTATCATGTGGCACACCGTTGCCCTTGTCCATTTCCAGGTTATCCATGTCATCGAAGTCCATCGCTGCCCCAGGCAGCATTCCGGCAGATTCCCGCAGCACGCCACCTCCACCGCAGCACCCGGCCGACGGCCACCAACATGGCGGCGCAGCCGGGGCCGGCCTGGCGGCGCTGACGGTGGGCGCCATCGGCATCGTGTATGGCGACATCGGCACCAGTCCCCTGTACACCATCAAGACCGTGTTTGCCACCGAACATGGGTTGACGCTCAATCCTGCCAACCTGTTCGGCGTGGTCTCGCTGATCCTGTGGGGCTTGATCATCATCGTCTCGCTGAAATACGTGACGCTGATCCTGCGCGCCGACAACCATGGCGAAGGCGGCATCATGGCGCTGATGGCACTGGCGCTGTCCTCGGTGCCGGCCCAATCGCGCCGGCACGCCTTGCTGTTGCTGGTGGGCCTGTTCGGCGCTGCACTGTTCTTTGGCGATGGCGTCATCACTCCGGCGATCTCGGTGCTTTCGGCGGTCGAAGGACTGGAGGTTGCCACGCCGGCGCTCAAGCCGTACGTCGTGCCCTTGACCGTGGCTATCCTGATCGGCTTGTACATGCTGCAGCGCAAAGGCTCGGCCGGCATCGGCAAATGGTTCGGCCCGGTGATGCTGGTCTGGTTCGTCCTGCTGGCCGTCATGGGGGTCGTCAACATCGCCAGGACACCCGCCATCCTCGGTGCCATGAATCCCTTGCATGCCCTGCGTTTTCTGCTCGACAACCGCGTGCTGGCCTTCATTGCACTGGGCGCGGTGGTGCTGGCCTTCACCGGCGCCGAAGCGCTGTATGCCGACATGGGCCACTTCGGCAAAACCCCGATCCGGCTGGCCTGGTCGTGGGTGGTGTTCCCGGCCCTGGCGCTGAACTATCTCGGCCAGGGCGCACTGCTGATTGCCAGCCCGGAAGCGATTTCGAATCCCTTCTTCCAGCAGCTCGGGCCCTGGAGCATCTATCCACTGGTGCTGCTGTCGTGCATTGCCACCGTGGTCGCTTCGCAAGCCACCATTTCCGGCACGTTTTCCATGGTCCAGCAAGCCATTTCGCTGGGCGTGCTGCCGCGCATGCGCGTCATCCATACCTCCGAGCGCCAGGTCGGGCAGATCTATATTCCAATGATCAACTGGCTGCAGCTTGCCGCCGTACTGCTGGCGGTGGTCAATTTCGGCTCGTCGGACCGGCTTGGCGCGGCCTACGGAATTGCCGTTACAGGCACCATGCTGACGACCACTGTTCTGACCTTCTTTGTCATCCGCAACGTGTGGAAATTGCCGCTATGGCTGTGCTGGAGCGCCACCGGCTTCTTTTTCCTGATCGATATCGTGCTGTTTTCAGCCAATACCCTGAAATTCATTCAGGGCGGCTGGTTCCCGCTGCTGCTTGGCGTGGTGATGTTGTTCATCATGATGACCTGGTACCGGGGCCGCGCGCAGTTGTTCGCCAGCCTGCAGGGCCATGCGATTCCCATGACCGAATTCCTCGAGTCGCTGTTCATCGAGCCGCCGCCACGCGTTGCCGGCACGGCGGTATTTTTCCGCCCGAATGCCGAAGGCGTGCCGCATGCCATGCTGCACAACCTGTCGCACAACAAGGTGCTGCATGAACGCATTGTCTTCATGTCGGTCTTTGATGCCCAGGTACCCAACATTGCCCCGAACGAGCGCGTCGAAATCAATACGCTGGGCAATGCCTGCTACCAGGTCAACCTGCACTACGGTTTCAAGGACGTGCGCAACATTCCTGCGGCGCTGGCATTGTGCGCCGCCCAGGGACTGTCGTTCGACATGATGGAGACCTCGTTTTTCATCTCGCGCCAGACCGTCATTCCGACGGTCGGCAAGGGCATGCAGCAATGGCGCGAGGCGCTGTTTGCCGCCATGTTCCGCAATGCACGCGATGCGGCCGACTACTTCCACGTCCCCAGCAACCGCGTCATCGAACTCGGCACCCAGGTCGAAATCTAGCAGCTCTGCAATGGCACGACAGCTGCAGCAACAAGCAGCGCATATCGACCCTCTGGACGGCTGCAGGGGCGCAGCGCAGTGCCATTATTTCAATACACCGCCAGGCACAGCATTTTCAGGTGAAACATCCAGTCGCCGTGGTTGACGGGTGTCAGAGGCAACAACTGGGCAGCATTGCGCAGGTAAGGCAGCAGCGCCATCGGTGCACGCTGCGCAATGCCGGCCTCGGCATGGTCCGGCGCGCCCGGCTCTGCAGCCAGCAAGGCATCGCGTGCGTCCCAAATCCGGCCGGCAAGGGCCACGAGCACTGTGCGTACCGCCGCCGGATCAATGCCGGTAATGAGGATGCTGGTACACATCCAAGGCGTGTCGGCATAGGGAAAACCAGCCAGCACCGCAACGTCGGCCAGTTCGAATTCCTGTTCCTGCATCGCCGCGGCGGCGGCCAGTGCGGTAAACGGCATGCCGTCGCCGGCCAGGCCATTGCGCCACGGTGTTTGCAGCGGCAGCGGG
Organism: Janthinobacterium lividum; assembly: GCA_050954505.1. Taxonomy (GTDB): domain Bacteria; phylum Pseudomonadota; class Gammaproteobacteria; order Burkholderiales; family Burkholderiaceae_D; genus JAQGMO01. Next base: position 1,344 of record JBPBPY010000179.1, on the reverse strand, counting down.
AAATACCGCGTCTTCAGGCGCTGTTGCTGGCTTTGCAGGGCCAGTTCAGCAAGCCGGCGGCCGCGCTGGTGGCCGTCGGTTTGCGGCCATTGCCGGCCGGCGACGATCAAGTCAGCGTACTCGACCAGCAAGGGACTGGGATTGGCGTGGAACTCGACACTGCAGGCAATGATGCAATCGGCACCGACCAGTGTGCGCGCGGCACATACCAGCTCGCCTTCCGGTTCGTCGACATCGAACGCTGCCATGGCGCCATGCAGCAGAATCACCAGCACCTGGGCGCGGCCATTGCTGACGATCTCGCGCAAGGACTGCAGCAATGCCAGACGCAGTACCAGCCAGCTCGATGCATCCACTGGACCACCCGGGCGCGCCATGGCGCAGCGGCCGATTTCGACCCGGGCGCCGGCCTCGTCGAAACGTTCCAGGACGCCGGCCAAGGCCGTGCCCTGCCCTGCAGCATTGCGTACCTGCGAGCCTGACAAATACCGACATGTACGAAAGTCGTCCAGCGTGACGGCTGTCGCGCTGAAGACATTCGCTTCATGGAAGCATTGCAGGATGGCGACTTTCATCAAGGGTCCCGGTCGAGTGTCCGCGTGGGCGAAACGATCATATCAGGGAGAACCGAAAACAATCGATTCGAAATTTCACTTGGCGCAAAATTGTTGCTGCGCATGATTTTACATTTTAATTTCTTTCTCGCAATATCAATTTGCCAATTTTTTGAACATGATCACAGGCAGGACACGACCGTTGAGCCGGCCAGTGGCCAGCAGGGTCCGTTTCCTGTTGTATTAATTAGTGCTGGCCAACCAAGCAAGCAAGAGAGGGTGGAAGCAGCCATCAGCGAGCATTGGCTAATTCAACAACATTCTTTGCGAATAAGCGACCTGCTCAGCGGGATTTTGAAAAAATCGGCAAATTTACATGTCGGAAATTTCGAGAACGCGATAATATTACCCATGATCAATATTTCCAAGAGAAAACTTTTTAAGGCATATCTGTCTCTAATTTGGTATTGATGCTGCTAAGCACTTTTTTTTGAAATATAATGATTTTCCTAAAAGAAATAATTATCGATGGCAATACGACTGGCCAGCGGTAATTCGCAACCATCCACGGACAACCAGTTTTCAGCGTATTCCGCTCAGTAGCACCGCAGTTCGGAAGCATGCAACGACCAGAGCAAGGAGCAGCACCCTATGAACCGATTTTCTGTACGCGCGGGATTTCTCTCCATCTTGTTATGCCATGGCTTGCCGTTACATGCTGAGACGTTGGGCTGCCTGATCGAACCGGAAAAGGTTGCCGAGATCGGCGCGCCAGCGATCGGCGTCATTG
>JBPBPY010000256.1:0-14030 GCA_050954505.1 Janthinobacterium lividum | reverse complement strand
AAGCAGATTTGTTGCAATGGTCGCCTGCGCGGTTGCCGTATCGACGACTTCGGCGGTCCAGTCTTCCATACGCATGATGCCGGCATTGTGGATGACGACGTCAAGGCGGGGATGTGCATGCGCCATGTGCTGCGAAAAGCGTTCGATGTCTGCCGCGTTCGTTACATCCAGCACCGCGGCGGCGATCCCGGGAGTGGCATTGGCAACTTCATCAAGTGCTTCCTGCCGACGGCCCGCAATGATGACGTGATTGCCGCGCTGATGCAATGCCTCGGCCAGGCCGCGACCGATGCCTGAACCGCCGCCGGTAATGAGGATGGTGTTTCCGGTAATTTTCATGTGTTTTCCGTTTGATGATGCGTTTTTCCGGTGCTGCCCACGACAGTCTGCTGCCGACATGTGATAGCGTAACTGCCTTGCTCCCGCAACGGAAGTAGGCACTTTTTTGTGGGGTACGAACAAACCAGTAACCAATGGAAGCCGCCGATGCCGATTGCCAAGCCACACCGTGTGAACTTCGAACCGCCCCGGTCAGTCCGGCCTGCCGATCCAGTCCAGCAATCTCGTGCGGAACTTGATGTCCTTGTCCTCGATGTGCTCGACCGCGTGGCGGACAAGTGGACCATGTGTGTATTGGAGGTACTGCATCAACACGGCAGGCAGCGTTTTACACGCGTAGGCGAGCTGGTTGGCGCAATCAGTCAGCGCATGCTGACGAAAACGCTCAGGCATCTGGAATCCGATGGACTGGTGTCACGGACAATCCATCCGGAAGTTCCGCCACGCGTGGAATACGAACTTACCGAGATGGGTACCAGTTTGTGTGCAGCGTTCTGCAGCTTGTGGATATGGGCGCAACAGCATGAGCCAGCGCTGCGCGCGTTGAAAACAAAGCGCACGGCTGGCTGAGGCGGCAAGTAGTCATCGGCAAGCAACAGGCATTCAAGTCATTTTCCACCTCTCGGCCATTTTGATGAATTTGTCCAGAACGATAATTTTAGGCAATTCCGGTTCCGGTAAAAGCTGGCTCGCCGAGCGCCTGGCGAGGCATTTGGGCGTTTCGTGTATCGATCTTGATTTCATCTACTGGCTACCTGGCGGCTTCAGCGCCGCCCGCGATCGCGGCGAGGCGGTGCAAATGCTGCGCCAGGCCTCGACGACCGCTCGATGGATGGTCGAAGGCATCTATGGCTCGCTTATCGACGAGATTTTGCCAGATGCGACGGCGCTGGTATGGTTGTGCCTCGACGAGGCGCAATGCGTGGCAAACATCCGGCAGCGTGGCATGCGCCGAAACGCAACCCGGGAGGCTTTTGCCGCGTTGCTGGATTGGGCACAAACCTATTCAACCCGCCAGGGATCGAGTTCGTTTTCCGGTCATGCTGCCATCTTCGAAAACTTTGCAGGTGAAAAGAAAATTCTCCGATCCCGTAGCGCCGTCACAGCGTTTGCGGCGCAATTCTACAAACCCACCCGCATGTGATGGCAGCACTGTCTGGTGCTGCATTGGATTCCCGCGCCTTTTCTCATCGCGTAACACATGCGTCAACGTTTGCTTCAAGACAGGCGTTGCCTGAGGTCATCCAGCAGCCATCGCCCGGCGGTCCCGAGTGGGCGGCTGCGCTGATGCGCCGCATAAATTGTCAGTCCTTCGCGAGGCGTTGGATCGTTTTCCACTTCCAGGACGGTGAGGTCTCCCGAGGCAATCATTGGCGACACCAGATGGTCAGGCATGCGGCACCAGCCGAAACCGCCGAGCAGGAAATCCAGGCGCCGGCCAAGATCGACAAAGCGCCAAAGCTTTCCACCCGCGACGCCAAAATTTTCCCCACCCGGGTTGATCGGGTCCGACAGGATAAGCTGGACATGCGGCTCCAGGTCCGTTGCGGTGACCGGACGCCCCAGCGCTGCAAGAGGATGTCCTCGCGCCACGACCGCCTGCATGCCAATGCGCAAAAGCGGATAAGCGGCAATGTCATCGGGAATCGACGGCAGCAGCAGACAAATGCCGATGGCGGCGGGGTTGCTGCGCAAGCGCCTGACGGAACCGCCAAGACCTTCCGTGGAGAAGCTGATAGGCAGATCTGGAAACCTTGCGTTCAATACGGACAGGCTTGCGATCAACGGAGCCGTCGGAACCAGGGGATCAATTGCGATGACCAGTTCGGGTTCCAGGCCCGAGCGGGTTCCCATCGCCACGCCCTCGAAGCGGGCAGCGCTTGCCAGGACCAGGCGCGCTTGCTCGACCAGCACCCTGCCGGTTTCCGTCAAGTTCGGACGGTGGCCAGCGCGGTCGAACAGTACTACGCCCTGTACATCTTCAAGCGTGGCAATGGCCTGGCTGATGGCGGACTGGACGCGGCCCAGCTTGCGCCCGGCGGCAGAAAAGCTTCCCGTCTCTGCAATTGTGACCAGGACCAGCAGCTGATCCAGCGTCAGGCTTCCAATCAAAAGATTTCTCCACAGTGGACCCATCACAATTGCAGATGGAGTTGATCACATTTTAATCTCTATTTGAAAAGGTTTCGCGGCGCTATATTGTCGGATGCATGGCGCCGGACTGGCATGCGTTTGCTGTTTTCAACCTCTTCAAAGGATGACACTCATGACAAAACTCCTGGTCGTCGAGACCAGTCCCCGTGGTCCACTCTCTGTCTCCCGCAACATGACACGCCGTTTTGTCATGGAGTGGTGTGCCGCCCATCCGGATGGTGAAGTCATTGAGCGCGACTTGATGGAAGCCGGACTTCAATTCGTCAACGCCGCCTGGCTGCAAGCTTACTTCACCCCGGAAAATCAGCAATCGCCGGAAATGGTGAAGCAGTTGCAACTCTCGAACGAACTGGTGGCCGAGTTGCTCGCCGCCGATCATGTCCTGATCGCCACGCCGGTCTACAACTACAACGTGCCAGCGGTGCTCAAGGCCTGGATCGACCATGTGGTGCGCAAGGGTTTGACCCTGGGCTTCGATGGACGCGGCCTGGTGACCGGAAAGAAGGCCAGCGTCCTGATTGCGTCAGGTGGCGTGTACACCGAGGGGTCACCCATCCATGATCGCGACATTGCCACCCAATACCTGCGCCTTGTACTCGGCGTTATCGGCATCACCGACGTCAGCTTTGTTGCCAGTGGCGGTGCCAAGTCAGTCGATCTGGGTGAACAGACCATGGAGCACTTTGTCGAATCGCTGGGCGCTGCGATCAAACAGGCTGCGGTTGCCTGATCGGGTTGCCTGCTGCAGGTGCTCGATGCGCAAGCTCGGTGCCGGTCCCCGATGCCGCAGCTTGATATTCAAGCTGGATGCCGAAGCCTGATGCCGCAGCCGGATATCCAGGCTCGATCCCGGCCCCAGCCGAGATTTCCGCCGGCCAGCGTTTGAAGCGGCGCATGATCCAAAGAGGTTCAACCATTCATCTTCAACGCCATTTCATACAGCGCATTCTTCTTTTGCCCGGTAATCTGCGCCGCCAGCGATGCGGCCTGGCTGACTGAACACTCGGCCAGCAGAATGGCCAGGATGCGCTGTGCTTCCAGCGTGTCGGCATCGGTGTCGGCGGCCGCGCCCTCGACCAGCAGCACGAACTCGCCGCGCTGGCGATTGGCGTCGGCGGCCAGCCAGGCGGGAGCTTCGCTCAATGGGCAGCGGTGGATCTGTTCGAACAGCTTGGTCAGTTCACGCCCGAAAACGATTTGCCGCGCCGGATCGAACGCCAGTGCCAGCGCATCGACGGTTTCAACGATGCGGTGCGGCGCTTCATAGAACACCAGTGTGGCCGCCAGCGTGCGCAAGCCCGCCAGCGTGGTGTCGCGCTGCCTTGCCTTGGCCGGCAAAAACCCATGAAAATAAAACCGCTCGTCGGTCAGCCCGCTTGCCGACAGCAGCGTGATGGCAGCCGATGCCCCCGGGATTGGAATGACGCGCAGGCCCGCGGCGATGACGGCGTCGACGATGCGCGCTCCAGGGTCCGACACGGCCGGCGTGCCGGCGTCCGACACCAGCACGATGCGCTCGCCCGCGGCCAGCCGCGCCACCAGTTTCACGGCGACCTCGCGTTCATTATGCTGGTGCGCGGCGATCAAGGGTTTGTGCAGGCCATATCGGTTCATCAGCTGCGCCGTGTTGCGGGTATCCTCGCATGCCACCGCATCGCATTGCTCCAACACCTGCAAGGCGCGCATACTGATGTCACCAACGTTTCCGATGGGGGTTGCCAGCACATATAATGCAGCAGCAGGATAAATTTGCCTGGCCACTTCGTCTCTCAGGGAGGAAGGCGTGGACGGGCTGGCGATGGAATCGGTCATTGGGGGCGTGAGATGGTGGGCAAGACGTTGAAAAAAATAATTCGAAGCGTGGTGCATGCAGCGGCGAACTCTGCCGGCGACTTTGCAGCGGGACGTCCGGCCAGCCTGGCAGGCAAGCCGGTGCCGAAGCGGGCAAGGAAGCCGGCAACGCAGTCGCCAGCTAAGTCAACCGCCGAGGCGGCAATGCAGCTGGCAACCGGGTTGGCAACGGCGACGGCCATGAAAACAGCAGCGAAAGCAGCCACGAAGTCGCTCATCTTCGCAACCGCCGTTGCAGGATTGTGCGCGTGTGCGAACACTAACACAACCTGGCAGGGCCGCGCGCCGGTGCGCTCGATACCCAAACCACTGATCAATGTGCCGGCGCAGTCCAATGTCGCCGCCCTGCCACCCTCGCAGCCGGCTGCCGAGCCGGCCTCGGAAGCGGTTACCGAATCGATCGCCACGCCGATGGTCACGCCGGCACCGCAAGCGTTTGTCGGCCGCCCGTCGGAGCCGCCCGTCGCCGTGGCCGTGCTCAAGGCGGAAGCCCAGGCCCAGGTCGAGGCACAGGCACAGGGCGAGGCCCAGCCGCCACCGGCCAACATTGCCAAGACCGACGATGGCAAGGTCGTCAGCAGTACAACCAGCCTCAACAATGGCAATGGCGGCATGCGGGTGGCGCTGCTGCTGCCGCTGCGCTCGGAGGCGTTGAGGCGCGCTGCCGAAGTGGTGCAGTCCGGGTTCATGGCTTCGTACGAGCGCGGCGTGCCCGGCGAGATGAGTGTCGAAGTCATTGAAACCGGCGACACCGCGCAGCAGGTGCTGGCTGCCTACAATGCCGCAGTGGCCGACTATGACATCATCATCGGCCCATTGTCGCGCAGCGGTGTGACGGCAATTGCGCAAAGTGGCAAGGTGGTGCGCCCGACGATTGCGCTGGCGCAGGCCGACGCCGTGGGTGATGCCGAAATCGAACTGCCGGCCAACATGGTTTCCATCGGCTTGTCGGTGGAAGCCGAAGCCCGCCAGGTGGCCATGCTGGCCGATGCCGACAGCCTGGGTCAACGCGCCTTGGTGGTCTCCACCAATATCGCCTGGCAGCGCCGCGCCGCGCGTGCCTTTGCCGCGCAATGGATGCGCAAGGGCGGTGGCCATGTGGTCGAACATGCCGAACTCGGTCTGGCATCGGGCTACCTGAATGCCAACAATGTCGCCACCTTGCTCAAAAAGATACAGGCCGATCGGCCAGCGCTGGTGTTCCTGGCGCTTGACGCTGCCCAGGCCAGCCAGTTGCGCGAGTCGATCGGCACCGACCTGCCCACCTACGGTACCTCGCAACTCAATCCGCTGGCGCTGCCGGACTGGACTGCCAGCGAAGGCCGGCCGCTGCTCTCGGGCATCAAGCTGGTCGACATGCCGTGGCAATTGTCGGCCGACCATCCTGCAGTGATGATCTACCCACGCATGACGGTGGCTGCCGACCAGCGCCGCAGCGCCGACATGGAGCGCCTGTATGCGCTGGGCATCGATGCGCAGCGCGTGGCGCATGAAATCGTCCAGAAGCGTTTTGACTTCCAGGTCGATGGCGTCACCGGCACACTGGACATCGACCTGGCCGAGCGGCCGGCGCGCTTCGAGCGCACCGAGTCCTCCGCTATCTACCAGGATGGCAAGGTGGTGCCAGCCATCGCACCATGAAAGGTGCCGGCGGCGACCATGATGGCGGCAGCGCCACCGGTCGCCGCACGGCCCAGCAGCAACGCGGCCAGGCTGGCGAAGATGCCGCGCTCGATTATCTGCAACGCCGGGGCCTGGCGCTGGTGGCGCGCAATTTTCGCTGCAAGGGTGGTGAAATCGACTTGGTCATGCGCGACGGGCAGATGCTGGTGTTTGTTGAAGTACGCCGTCGCGCGCACACCCGTTTTGGCGGCGCCGCTGCCAGCGTGACCCGGACCAAGCAGGCGCGCCTGGTGATTGCGGCGCAGGTCTACCTGCAGCGCTTTCGTGTACCGCCAGCCTGCCGTTTCGATGTGGTTGCCATCGAAGGCGAGCGTCTGGAATGGCTCAGCAATGTCATTGTGGCTTGAGCTCGGCGCAGCCGGGCTTTTGCGGCTTTGTCTGCGCCAGCCGCCAGACCATCGCCTGCAGCGGCCATGCCGTTGCCCGCAGCCGCCACGGCATCGCCTCTGGCTGCCCTACCTAGGTCTGCGGTTGCCTCAGGATCGCTTGCGGTTGCCTCAGGATCGCTTGCGGCTGCCATAGGATCGCCTGCGGCTCAGTCCAGCCCGATACCCTCTATAATCCCGGAACCATGATAAATCAACGCATCCTCCAGCATTTCCAGGAAAGCGCCGAGCTGAAAATGCAGGCTGCCGAACTGCTTTCGCCCGCGATTGAAGCAGCAGTCGAACTGATGTTTACTGCCCTGTCGAACGGGAACAAGATTCTTGCCTGCGGCAATGGCGGCTCGGCTGCCGACTGCCAGCACTTCGCCGCCGAGCTGGTGGGCCGCTTCGAGCGCGAGCGCCTGCCGCTGCCGGGCATGGCACTGACCACCGACACCTCGATCATGACGGCGGTGGGCAACGACTACAGTTTCAAGGATATCTTTGCCAAGCAGGTACAGGCCTTTGGCCAGGCCGGCGATATCCTGCTGGCATTGTCGACTTCGGGCAACTCCGCCAATGTGGCGGCGGCCGTGGAAGCGGCGCTGGAGCGCGACATGCGCGTGGTGGCGCTGACCGGCAAGGGCGGCGGCAACATGGGCCGGCTGCTGTCGGAAAGCGATGTGCATATCTGCGTGCCGCACGACCGCACAGCGCGCATCCAGGAAGTTCATCTGCTCATCATTCACTGTCTGTGCGATGGCATCGACGTAGCACTATTTGGAGGAGATGCAAATGATTAAGCAACATACCAATGCGCAACGCAACCATGCGCTCAAGCGCTCGCTGGCTGCCGTTGTCCTGTGCCTGGCAACTGCCACCACGCTGCAGGGCTGCATTGGCCTGGCCGTCGGTGGTGCCGTGGTGGGTACCCTGGCTGCGACCGACCGGCGCACGCTTGCTTCGCAGGCTGCCGACAAGGAAATCGGGATCAAGGGTGACCTGCGCGTGAAGAACATGGTGGGGGACCGTGGCAGCGTGAGCATCAACAGCTTCAACCGCAAGGTCTTGCTGACCGGTGAAGTGCGCGACGAAGCCATGAAGGCCAATGTCGAGCGCGAGGTTGCCGCTCTCGAAGGCGTCGAGAGCGTGGTCAATGAACTGGCCGTCATGCCGGTAGCCAGCTTCAGCCAGCGCAACAATGACACCTTCGTCACCGGCAAGGTCAAGGCTTCCTTTGTCGATGCACGCGATGTTTCCAGCAACGTCCTGAAGGTCAATACCGAGCGCGGCGTGGTCTACCTGATGGGTCGGGTGACCCAGTTCGAGGGCAACCGTGCCGCCGAAATTGCCCGCGGCGTGCCCGGCGTGCTGCAAGTGGTCAAGGTGTTCGAGTACATCAGCGAGGACGAAGCGCGCCAGGCCGCCAGCCAGCCGCAGGAAAGTACGCCCCAATAAGCTGGCACCACAGGTATTGCGGGTGTATCCTCGGGGCTGACCCCAGGCAGATCCGGGTTCGGCGGCCCCGTTTCAGGTCCAGGGCCAGGCCCATGCCCGCAACAGTGCTCATGGCGATATCCAGGTCGATAGCCCTGCAGCTGCGCATGTTGCCGCGCATGTCGCTGCGCATGTTGCAGCCTCGGCCGAGGGGAATGCGCATTTCCCGGGCCATGTCTGACCAATCGAGTCTCGCCTACTTTCCGGAAAAACCATCATGCAAGCGCAGCCTGACACCGCAAGAAAATCCCCGCTGATCAAAGTCGCCGTTGCCGGCCTGGTGCTGGCCCTGGCAGCCGGCGCCTGGCTGTCGCTGGCCAGGAAGGACGTGGCACCGGAAGTCACCTTCACCAGCCTCGATGGCAAGCAGTTCACGTCCGCCAGCCTGCACGGCAAGGTGGTGATGGTGAATTTCTGGGCCACGTCCTGCGAGACCTGTGTCAAGGAAATGCCGGCCATGGTGCAGACCTATAACAAGTACAAGGGCCAGGGGCTGGAATACGTGGCCGTGGCAATGAGCTACGACCCGCCCAATTATGTCGTCAATTACGCCCAGACCCGCAGCCTGCCGTTCAAGGTTGCCCTCGACACCAAAGGGGAACTTGCGCGCGCGTTTGGCGAAGTCAAACTGACGCCAACGACCTATGTGATCGACAAGCAGGGCCATATCCTGAAGCGGTATGTCGGCGAGCCGAATTTCAATGAATTGCATGCCTTGCTGGAAAAGGCCATTGCTGCCTGAACACGGCCAGCCATCGGACAGAGCTGCCTTCAGGGGCGAAATCTTGCAGCACCCAGCCATGGCAAGGACAAGCCATAGGTGGACGGGTGCGCCGGCAGCTTGGGCCGGCAGGGCCGGCGGTGATCACTTCTGTGCAGCGACCGCTTTTTTCTTCATCATGCGCCGGCGCAAGCCAAACAGGCCGGCCAGGCCAAGGGCAAACAAGGCAATCGTCGAAGGTTCGGGAACAGTCGCCAGTCTGGCTGGATCAATGGAGGACGGTGCGGCAACGCGCAGGGCCAGCGAATTCATGGCAAATTCGGAAGCCGCGGTAAACAAGCTGCTGTCAGCCGGTGGCTGGATCTCGACACTGGTCTTTTTCAACGCTGCGGTTTTCGGTGCGTTGTACACCAGGGTGTAGGAATTGCTTGGTGTACCGGACTTGGCGCTGTCGGTATCGCAGCTCGAACCACTGCAGCCAAAAACCGTTTCAGTGGTGACCGAATAGGCTGTGCCATCTTCGCTGACATGGTCACCCGGCATGATGCCGGTCAGGTCGTCGACCTTGATGCCGGTGCGGGCACTTTCGATCTTCAGCCGCTCGGCATAGGACAGCGCGCCAGCCTGGGAAACACCATTCATCCCGAACACGACAACCAGGGTGGAAGCGGTGAAAGCGATTTTGCGCAGGTTTTTCATTTTAGTGCTCCAGTCGTGAACGGCGATTGAGAAAGTTTTCTCCGTTCATTTGACTGGCTGGCAGTCTTATGTGGAGAAGTTGAAGCAATTATGAAACATCAATTTCTCCTTGGCAACTAATATTTCTCTGCGGAACTGTTTATTTTCTGTCATGGAACTAATTGGATCGCCGATGCCGGGATTTTTCCCGGAATCATGATCAAAAAAGCCCTTTCGGTGGCAAGAATGCCCACGGTCGTTGCCAATTCCGCCAAGGAATGGCGGTCTTGGAACGGATCAGGCAGCCAACGCCTTGTCGATTGCCTGTAACAACATGGGTTCGTCCGCACTGGTGTCCGGTGCAAAACGACAGACGACCTTGCCATCCCGGCCAATCAGGAATTTTTCAAAATTCCACAGCACGTCGTTTTCATTTTCCGGCACGATGCCGTAGCCGGCCAGCTTGGCCTTGAAACTGCTGCCGGGTGCTTCCTGTGCCAGCGGCTGTTCTTCGATCATGCGCGCATATAGGGGGTGTTGCTCCGGTCCCTTGACGACAATTTTTTCAAACATGGGAAATTGCACTCCGAACGTGGTGCTGCAGAATTCGGCAATCTCTTCATTGCTGCCTGGTTCCTGGCCCTTGAATTCATTGGCTGGAAAGCCGGCCACCACCAGGCCTTGGGCCTGCCTGGCCTGGTACAGTTTTTCCAGGCCTTCGTACTGCGCCGTCAAGCCGCATTTCGAGGCAACGTTGACGACCAGGATAACCCGGCCTTTGTATTCGCCCAGGGTGGTCGCTTCACCCGTGATGCGTTTGACCGGAATGTCGTAAAGGGATGCGCTCATGCAGAAATTCTCCAGTTGTTGAAAATGATCGACACCAGACGGCCTGGATTGAAAGACCGCCGTCGCAAGGCACAGCCAGGTGCTTTGCTGTACAGCGGGTGCACCATGCCTGCCTGCCAGGCCGCACGCGTCTGTGTTGTGTCAAGGTTTGGGTGCAATCGATTATAGGGACTTCAACGCCTGCGTGTTTTTCCTCTATGATCGCTCGATCAAGGCGATCGCCAATGCATTGACTGCAGTGGCGCCACGTTCAACGTACTTACCAGCACGGCACCCGACCCCATGGCCACGACCACTTCCAAACTCCAGCTGACCTCCGGGCCGATTCCAAAAAACCTGTTCCTGTTTACGCTGCCGATCTTGTTCGGCAATGTGCTGCAGTCGCTCAACGGCTCCGTCAATGCGATCTGGATCGGCCACTTCCTTGGCGACGCTGCCTTGACGGCGGCAGCCAACGCCAACACCATCCTGTTTTTCCTCATCAGCGGGGTGTTTGGCATCGGCATGGCGGCCTCGATCCTGGTCGGCCAGAGCATGGGAGCGAAAAACCTCGACTATGCCAAGCGCGTGGTCGGCACCGGCGTGGTGTTCTTCATCGGCCTGTCACTGGTGACTGCCGTGTTCGGCTACTATTTTTCACCGCACCTGATGCACATGATGGGCACGCCGTCCGGTGCCTTGCCGCTGGCAGTGGCGTATCTGCGCATCATCTTCATCGCCATTCCCTTCCAGTTCGCCTACATCTTCCTGATGATGATGCTGCGCGGCGCCGGCGACACCCGCACGCCGTTCCTGTTCCAGCTGCTCTCGGTGGGACTGGACATTGCCCTCAATCCCTTGCTGATCTTTGGCTGGGGCCCGGTGCCGGGCTTCGGCATTGCCGGCTCGGCCATGGCCACCCTGATGGCCCAGAGCCTCAGCCTGCTTGCGCTGACGCTGTACCTGTACTGGCGCCAGCATTTCCTGGTCCTGCAGCGCAGCGAGTTGTTCTACCTGCGGCCGAACACCGCCATCATCCGCGCGCTGGTGGTCAAGGGCATTCCCATGGGCCTGCAGATGATGGTGGCGACCCTGGCGATGATTCTGATGTTTACGCTGGTGAACCGTTACGGCGTCATCACCTCGGCGGCCTACGGCGCCTGCCTGCAGTTGTGGAATTATGTGCAGATGCCGGCCATTGCGGTGGGCATGGCGGTGTCGACCATGACGGCGCAAAACATCGGCGCACGCCAGTTCGAGCGCCTGCCACGCATTGCCGCCACGGGCCTGGCTTTCAACTTCGTCATGACCGGGGCGCTGGTCGGCTCGATCTACCTGTTCAACCGCACGGCGCTCGGTTTGTTCCTGCCCGGCCATTCGGCCGCCTTGCCGGTGGCCCAGCACATCAATGCACTGGTGGCCTGGTCGTATATTCCTTTCGGCATCTCGTTTGTGCTCTTCGGCGTCATGCGTGCGTCCGGCATCGTCTTGCCGCCCCTGGCGATCCTGACCTTTTCCTTCTGGGTTGTGCGCCCCGGCTTTGCCTGGCTGTTGATGCCGCACTGGGGCGCCAATGCCCTGTGGTGGAGTTTTGGCGCCGGGTCGATGACCACGGTGGCGCTGGCCGCGCTGTATTACCGCTTTGGCGACATGAAGCAGAAGCGGCCGATGGTGGTGGGGCAGGCGGGCGGCAGCGAACAGGCGGAGTCGACCATGGTGGTGCCGGGGGCTGCGCCTTGATCAACATTTTCAATACTGAATACGCTTCAACTCTATTGCATCGATAACGGTTTTGACTCCTGTTGCAGCGGTACCGCAGTTTTTGAGCCGATGCGATTTTCTGGTTTTATCGGCCCAAAAAATGCGCAAGAATTGCTGATCGGCCCGATCCCCGAGCCACTTCAGGCATCAGCTCATGAACCGTCAGCAAACTCAGGCATTGATACTGCGCCAGCTTCAGGAAACCTACCATCATGACGAGCGCGCATTGAGTTCGTCACAGTTGCACTTGGAAACAGGCATCAGTCTTGCCACGCTCAAGCGCCATCTCAACGTCCTGGTCGATTCCCGCCGGCTGGTGCGTTCGGGCAGAGCACGGGCTACGCGCTACCACTTGCCATGTCTGCCATCAAAGCACGTTGTTGCCGAGGAACGGGAAGAGTACGGCGTGCCGCAATGGTCTCAAGCCAGTCAAAAGCTGCGCAAGCTGCTGCAGCGCCCGCTCCTGTCGCGTCGTCCGGTAGGTTACGAGCGCGCATTTGTCGATTCGTACGAGCCCAACAAATCCTGTCTGCTGCCAAGGAAACTGGCTGAAGACCTGGCGCAGGAGGCACGCATGCCATGGCAAAACCCGATTGGCTCGTTCGCCAGCAAGGTGCTGCAACCCTTGCTGATCGATCTGTCATGGTCATCGTCGCACCTGGAAGGCAACCGTTATTCCCTGCCTGATACCGAAGAAATGTTTGAAAAAGGGTTTGCCAACGGTGACTTCAATACCGATGTCATCATGCTGTTCAATCACAAGCGGGCGATTGAATTCATGGTCGAGACGGTGCCGCATACCTTGCTTACCGCCACGCTGATCAAACAGCTGCACCTGCTTTTGATGAGTGACTTGCTCAGTGACGATGACATGGTTGGCAATTTGCGCCATGGCGCAGTGCGCATCAATGGTTCAACCTATCTTCCGCTGATGATTCCAGCGCAAATAGAGGAGCTGTTCGACATCATTATCGGCAAGGCTGCTGCAATTTTGAATCCGGTCGAAGCTGCGTTTTTCCTCTGGGTAAACATCGCTTACCTGCAAGGCTTACTCGATGGGAACAAGCGTACCAGCAGGCTTGCCGCCAATGTCCCGCTGATGATCCATAACTGCGCACCGCTATCGTTTCTCGATGTCGGCGTGCCCGACTACAGTCATGCCATGCTCGGTGTGTATGAATTCCAGGATGTGTCGATTGCCGTGGACTTGTTTGCGTGGACCTACCGCCGCTCGGTGGAAAAATATCTGGCCGTGCTGCAAAAAGCCGGTCCGGCAAACCCGTTTCGCCTGCGCCATCGCGAAAACCTGATCATGGCGGTACAGGCAATCGTCTTCAGTGGACTTAGCATCGAGCGGGCCATCGGCATGCTGACATTGCCCGGCGAAGAGGTGCAGCAATTCCGCCAGGAGCTGGTGCATGATCTGGCAGGACTGTCGGATATCCGCGCAACGCGCTATCGCCTATCCACGCAGATCGTGGAAGCCTGGATAGCGCGCGGGCGGCCAAGGTGAAAAACAGTGACCGCCAATCGGTCCGGCATTCCGGTCAGACCACACCTGCCCCATGCGCCTGCTGGTCGGCATGGTAGGAACTGCGCACCATGGCGCCGACTGCCGCATGCACGAAGCCCATCTTGTAGGCTTCTTCTTCATACATCTTGAAGGTGTCGGGATGGACGTAGCGGCGCACCGGCAAATGGTCGCCCGAGGGCATCAGGTACTGGCCGATGGTGAGCATGTCCACATCATGCTCGCGCATGTCGCGCATGACCTGCAGCACTTCTTCATCGGTTTCACCCAGGCCGACCATGATGCCCGACTTGGTTGGCGTGTCCGGATGCAAGGCCTTGAAACGCTTGAGCAGGTTCAGGGAATAGGCATAGTCCGAACCCGGACGTGCTTCCTTGTACAGGCGCGGCGCGGTTTCCAGATTGTGGTTCATCACATCGGGTGGCGCCAGGTTCAGGATTTCCAGCGCGCGGTCCATGCGGCCACGGAAGTCCGGCACCAGGATTTCAATGCGGGTATTTGGCGACAGTTCGCGCACCCGGCGGATGCATTCGGCAAAGTGGCCGGCGCCGCCGTCACGCAAGTCGTCGCGGTCGACCGAGGTAATGACAACATACGACAGGCGCAGTGCGGCAATCGTCTT
>JBPBPY010000225.1:0-14082 GCA_050954505.1 Janthinobacterium lividum | reverse complement strand
TCTTTCGTCGAGGATAAAATTTTACATAAACTTTTCAATCGAATAACTATTTGCAGATTGAGGACACGCCCTAGCTTCGCCAATAATTTCCAAATTACGGATTACAGCATCCTGTATAAGTTCATTTTCCAGAAAGGCTGGTTCCACCATATCTCTGGTATACCGGTCTATGCGCTCAATGGCATCACGGATGTGGTCGAGATAGCTAGCAAGGCTTAGTTGATCTCTTCTCATATCGGACGAGCTTCTGCAAGAACAGTCGCCCGAAAACGATCAGGCAGCGCATTTGGAGTCAAGACGTCGACTGACACTCCCAGAAGCTGAATCAGTTTATGCCGAATGGCGCCGATATCGAGTAGGGTGGTCTGTGCTGTTGGATCGATCAGGATATCGAGATCGCTTGATTCCGTATCAAGACCATGCAAGACAGAGCCAAACACGCGCGCATTGCTGGCGTGGTGCGCCTCGACCACCTCGCGAATGGCGGCCCGGTTTGCTTGCAGTGCGTCGGAGGGTTTCAAGGGACTCTTTCGGACAAAAGATCGATGAATGATAAGTCAGCCAATTGCTCCATGCAACGTCAAAATCCGACGCCGCAGTGGCGATTCACCAGTTTCATCAGAGCATGGATTCATCCCTTACCGTCGTGCTGCGGTCGTCGCACTTGCCTGCGACAAGGAATAACGCCGGCAATGCTCCAGATAGCCGCGCTCATGTTCAGCCATCAGGTCGACCACGCTTTTCCATAACCATGTTGGCGTATCCAGCGATTTGGAGCGATTCTTTTTCAACTCGCTGCGCCATTGCCGACGGGTGGCGTCATCCATCTGGCGGGCATGTGCTTCGCCGACCACTTTGGCCAGGTAGTACGCCACGCTGGAAGATTCGTTCTCACTGACCTGTTCGATTTCAAGCTTCAAGTCTTGCGGCAGCAGTTCCCGCACAAATACGGACCGCTCCAGCAATTCCATTGCCACCATCCGTTCACCCAGGTGCGGCGAAAGTGCGCGCGCGCCAGTGACGATGCGCTCGGCGTTATCCCTCGGCATGACGGCTGAACGGTTGCGCGGGGCTGCGGCCTTGACACCTTCCTTGATGTCGATCAGGCACATGTCGCTGCCTTTGCTCGCGCTCCTGTCGACATCGAGCAGCGCGGCAATGCGCAGCAGGCCCAGCGAACTGCATCCCTTCATCCAGTAGGCACTGTCGAGCAACCGCACCTTGGCATCGTTGTCGCGTTTGCGCAGCATTGTCGCCAGATGATGCAATTCCGATGTCTCGAACATGTTCTTGACGGCGCGCCGTTCCGCTGCAGACAAGGGCCAGAAGCGTTTGCCGAGCGGGAAAGTGACTGCACCGCCGGCCACACGTTCCTTGGCCAGATGACGCCAGGAACGCCGCAGTGCTTCTTTCATGGTGAAATGGATATCACTGGGCCGCTCGACCTTGTCCATGTTTTCAGGCTTGGCTTCGAAGGCATCGGCATAGCCATCGGAAAGCCGCTCCAGCATCTTGGCCGTGGTGACGCCAGGCAGTGCGGAACTGCGCAAGGCAGTTGCCATCGACAATCCAAGGCGGATCAGATCATGGGCCGGGTTGCCAATGACCGTCTGATCGAAATCGCGGATCTGGATTTCCACCTTGCCCTTGGCATTGGCCACCGGACCCAGGTTGCCGGTGTGGCAATCGCCGCAGATCCAGATGGCCGGGCCCTCGGGCATCGAGGCCGGTTCGACCGAATCGAGCCAGGAATAAAATTGTGCAGTGCTGCCACGTACATAAGCATGGGAAGAACGCGCCATCTTCACATTGCGGATGTTTGCCAGAATCTCGAGCCGCTGACCGGCTTTCGGAAGGGGCATCATGAATTCATCGATCCTCGTTTTGGTTGCACTGCAAATTTTATGGGTGATACGAAAATTCAGTTTTTGCTGTTACCGCTAACACAGTGCTGGCGTGCGAACTGGGCGGCAATGGACCAGTCCTTGTCACCAAAACCCTGGTCGATGGCTCCTTGCATATTCGCACGCACGATTTGCGCCGACGGCAATATCGCACCATGCGCTTGCGCAGCATCAAGCGCGAGATTGACATCCTTCAGTCCAAGCGTCAGCTTGAATCCCGGTTCATAGGTATTGGTGGCAATGAATCCACCATAACGCTGATACACAGGCGCAGCAAAAATGGTGTTGGTTACGACATCGAGGAAATCGGCAGCCTTCAGGCCATAACTTTCGGTCAGCGCAGCAGCTTCTCCCATCGATTCGATGGCGAGGGAGATCATCATGTTGCCGGCGATTTTGGCAATATTCGCACGCTGCGGATCTTCACCCAGAGGCCAGGTTTTCTGCCCCATGAGGTCAAGCATGGGCTGGACCTTTGCCACTGCCGCGGCGTCGCCGGCCACCAGGATGTTGAGCTGGGCCCTGGCAGCCGCCGCCGGCACGCCAAACACGGGCGCAGCAACATACGCAATGCCGGCCTGATCGTGCGCCTGCTTGAGTTCGTCGACCAGTGCCAATGAAATGGTTGCCATCATCACATGCACACAATCCTTGCGCGCTGAGGCCAGCGCACCGGAGTCGAACACCACTTCACGCACAGCTGCATCATTGGCCAGCATGGTAAAAACGGCTTCGTTCTGGAACACGTCGACGGCAGAATCGGCAATCGTAACCCCGGCAAGCGCAGCGCTGGCTTCGCGATTGCGGTTCCAGACGGTGACTTGATGGCCACCTGCGACCAGATGCGGCACCATGGCCGCCCCCATGCTGCCAATGCCAATGAATCCGATGTTCATGATGAAAGCTCCTCGTTGTTTGTTCGTTTGAAAAAGGCTGGCTGGTGATTCACCGGACAGCACACGATGCAGTCGCAAAGTTTCGGCCAACAGGCTTGCCGCGCTTGACGGGCACGAACGGCCGTGCCGGGCAGGCTCGCGAGTCCTGAATCAGATTGCATGCCAGGCATTCATTTCGACTTTTTCCCGGATTTCCTGTCGCCCGACTTTTCCTTGCCCTCGGTTGCCTTCTTCACCTTTTTCTTGCGCCGTTTGCTGTCGTCTATGATCTGCTCGCGGTCATCGTCGTTCATTTTTTTCCAGCCTTTGCATTCTTCCTTGGTTCTTTGACAAGCGATGCAATAGCCGGTCGGTTTGTTGAAGATGCATACGCCAATACAGGGTGATTTGATTGCCATGTTGTATTCTGTGGAGCGGTACGTGTAGGCAAATAGGCAGCCATGGCAGCCGGGCAGTGTCAATACGATTGACTGCTCGCATGGCAGAGGAATTATTTGCGCGCGGTCATGGTTGCTTGTGATCGGGAAAATTGCAAACAATCCTACACTACAATAAAACAATTCGGCCCATGACCATTGAGCCGCACCAAACATCATGGCAGTAAAAGATTGCCTGCCGCTGTTATGGTTCGCAATGATGAAGCCAGATGAGGCCGGGTTAGATTCAAGTTCGTCTCATGTGCGTCTCATGTGCGTCTCATGTGCGTCTCATGTGCGGGCATCTGCCTGCATCAGCGCAGGCAAACCATCACGAGCCTGAGCTCCCGGAAATCCCTTGCCACAACGTGCTCCACGCCTTCAAGACAACGACATGACTATCCTGCGCCTGGTTCTCGGTGACCAACTCAACCCTCTGCACAGCTGGTTCGAAACCGTCGATCCAGACGCGTTGGTGGTGATGATGGAGATGCGCCAGGAGACCGATTACGTGCTCCACCATGCGCAAAAAATCCTGGCAATCTTTGCCGCCATGCGCGAATTTGCCCGCCAGCTTGAGGCAGCCGGCCACCGCGTGGTTTATCTGCGCATCGATGATCCGGAGAATACCCAGTCGTTGACCGGCAACCTCGACTGGCTCATCGCCCGCCACCATGTCAGCAAGGTCCGCTACCAAGCGCCTGACGAATGGCGCCTCGATGCCCAACTGGCTGCCTACGGTGAGACCTGCGCGGTTTCCTGCCTGCCGGTCGACAGCGAACATTTCTATACCGCGCGCCATGAAGTCGGCGAACTGTTCAAGGGCCGCAAGAACTGGCTGATGGAAACCTTTTACCGCCAGATGCGCCAGCGCCATGGCGTGCTGATGAAGGACAAGAAAAATCCGGTTGGCGGACAATGGAACTTCGATCATGACAACCGCAAGGCCTGGCCCGGTACGCCGTCCGAGCCGATGGACTTGCGCCCGTCCCACGACCATGGGGCATTGTGGCAAACCATTGTCGCCGCCGGGGTGGCCAGCTTCGGGGTGCCGAGTGAAACGCGGCTGCGCTGGCCATTGAACCGCACCGAGGCATTGGAACAGCTGGAACATTTTGTCGACCATGCCCTGCCCTACTTTGGCGACTTCCAGGATGCCATGAGTACCCAGGCCACCAGGCTGTTTCATTCGCTGCTGTCGTTTGCCATGAATGTGAAGATGCTGAGTCCCGCCGAAGTCGTCAACCGCGTGGAACTGGCTTGGAAGAACGGCCAGGTGCCGCTGCCTGCGGCAGAAGGCTTCATTCGCCAGATCCTCGGCTGGCGCGAATACATGCGCGGTGTCTACTGGGCGCGCATGCCCGGGTATACCGAGCACAATTTCTTTGGCAATGATTTGCCGCTGCCTTCGTGGTTTTGGGATGGCAAAACCAACATGCGCTGCCTGTCATTTGCCATTGGCGACTCGCTGCAGCATGCGCATGCCCATCATATCCAGCGCTTGATGGTGATCGGCAATTTCGCCCTGCTGGCCGGCATCGACCCCGTGCCGGTGCACCACTGGTATCTGGGCATCTATATCGATGCATTCGAATGGGTCGAGATGCCCAACACGCTGGGCATGAGCCAGTTTGCCGATGGCGGCATGCTGGCCACCAAGCCGTATGTATCGAGCGCCGCCTATATCGACCGGATGAGCGACTACTGCAAGGGCTGCCATTACGACCGCAAGCAGCGCCTTGGTGAAAAAGCCTGTCCCTTCAATTCACTGTACTGGGATTTTTTCTCGCGCAATGGCGAGCGGCTGTCGTCGAACCCGCGGCTGGGCATGGTCTACCGCCAGCTGGAAAAAATGGGACCGGAGCAGGTCGAGGCTGTACAGGTCCATGCGAGCGGTTTGCGAAGCCGGCTCGATTCACTCTGAATTATGCCGGATCCTGTAACACCGGCAACGCGGTCCATGACAACGCCTCTTCGAAGCGCTTTCGATACGGCGTCATGATGTCGGCCGGAATGCGGCGAATGTATTCTTCCGCCTTGTCACGGGTTGGTCCAGTGAGCAAGGAAAGAAACGTCAGTGCTTCCTCCGCACTCGGGGCCCGGCCTTCGATGCCGTTGAATTTTGGCGGCAACGCGGTCCAGATCACGGCATCGAAAGGCTGGTGCGACAACCAGCTCGCCATGCGGGGATCGGTCTGCTGGCCTTCCATGGCTGGAACGCTGCCTATCCATTCCGGATGCTCAACCGACACCTTTTCCCGCTGGCGCAACTGTTCGCGCGCCTCTTCAAGATTACCGGTTTCCATCAAGGCCCAGTAGGTCGGCATCAAGGCCGCGCCGTCGGCAATCACGATCGCCAGTTCTTCGCTATCGTCGCTATCCCGTGCAAATTCCAGCGGCAGCATCGGCCCACCCGCTTGCCAGCCCGATGCCAATATCATTGGTGCTGCTTTCCACAACAAGGAACCCCAGGCAATACAGACGATTTTCATTTTGATGCCAGTGGCTATTGATCGTGTGGCAAGTATCACACACGGTTTTACCAACTGACATAGGGTTACAGCAAAGGGATGCAAGAATGTAAAATTTTTTGTTCAGTCAAGGCGTCAAGTGGGGTCGATACGCACGGACCGTTTGCGCGAAGCGCGCTTGCGTGTGCTGCTGGCGACTTTGAGGCGCATTTCTTCGATGGTACGCGTCTGGGTCAGCAGGACGGATTGCATGTCAGAACTTGCATTGAACGTATCCAGGATGCGCAAAAAGGTTTCCAGGGTGCAGCGTCCACTGCGTTCGAAATTTCCCAGCGTCTTGCTCGATACACCAATACGCTGCGCCATTTCATCGACACTGACATTCATGGCAATGCGCCGGATGCGCGCGCGCACCGAGTTCGATACCGATCTCGAATGGAAGAGCAAGGGAAAAATCAGGCATATTTATTCCTTTTAAACTTATTTTATCGGTTTAACTGGAATATTTCTACCTGATATTCAAGCATGAATCGGAATGTAACCAAGCACAGAAGCAGTCCATGCACGGTACCGGATTCACATGATCTGTGCTTCGGTCTCAAGCCATTCTGCGCATGACGAGAGGACTGCAACGGCATCCTCTCGCCTTGACAGCCTGGATCCGACCCGGGCATGAGCTGTTGGACTGCGGCCAGTCACCGGTTGACGATATCCTTGGGCAAACGCAGCACCAGCAGCGCCCCCACCACCAGCACGGCGGCAATCATGTAGACACCGTAAGTGGTTGTGCCAGTGGCATTCTTGACCAGGCCCACGGCATAGGGACTGATGAAACCGCCCAGGCCGCCCACCGAATTGAGCAAGCCGATTGCCGCGGCCATGCTTATGCCGCTGAAAAACAGGCTGGGCAAGGTCCAGAACATGGTCGAGGTGGCGTAGGCGCCGGCGGTGGCGATCGACAGCGCAATGAGCGCAAGCAGCGGGTTGTGGCCCAGTTGGGTACTGGCCAGCAGCGCCAGCGCCGTCAGAACGAATGGCACGGCGGTATGCCAGCGGCGCTCGAGCCGGCGGTCCGAGCTGCGGCACACCAGGTTGAGGACGATGGTGGCGGTGGCAAACGGCACCATCGAGATCAGGCCGATCTGCGCTGGCGTGGTGTAGCCGATTTCCTTCAACATGGTGGGCAGCCAGAAGGCGATGCCATACACGCCGATGGCTTGCGAAACGCAGATCGCTACCAGATGCCAGACCCGTGGTTTCGAGAACGCTCCGGCGATTGTCAGCGCGCCGCCACTGCTGGCGTTCTTGCGCAGGACATCTGCTTCCAGATCGTCGATGACCTGCCTTTTCTCGGCTTCGCTGAGCCACTTGGCGTCACGCGGCGCATCGCACATGATCCACGGAATGGCCATGCCGATCAGCAGGCTGGGCAAGCCTTCGATCAAAAACAGCCACTGCCAGCCCGACAAGCCATGCACGGCGTGCATGTGGTCGAGGATCCAGCCCGAAACCGGACTGCCAAGCAAACCGGAAATCGGCAAGGCGCTGTAGAACAGCGCCGTCATCTTGGCGCGTGTATTCGAGGGAAACCAGAATGTCAGGTAAAGGATGATGCCGGGGAAAAAGCCGGCTTCGGCAGCACCAAGCAGAATACGCATGATGTAGAACTGCATCGGCGTTTGCACGAAGGCAAATGCCATCGAGATGGCGCCCCACAACATCATGATGCGGCACAACGTCTTGCGTGCGCCAACGCGCATCATGTAGATATTGCTGGGCACTTCAAAGACCAGGTAGCCAATGAAGAACAGGCCGGCCCCAAGACCGTAGGCCGCTTCGGAAAACTTCAAGTCATTCAGCATCTGCAGTTTGGCGAAACCGACATTGACACGGTCGAGATAGGCAAACAGGTAATAGACCATCACCAGCGGCAAGATGCGCCAGGCAATTTTTGCATACAGGGGCGAAACAGGAATGCTGGTGCTGCCGGGCTTGCCGGCAAGCTCATCGGGACGATTGCTCACGTGTGAATCCTCAGATCGGTTTAGAAAACACGCGCCGTGGGCGCGTGCTGAATCGACACATCTGCAGCAGGTCAAAGGTGCGCGCTGCGGCATCAGGCATGGAGGGCGGACCAGATGGAAAACCCGGCACGCCCTGCATAGGGCGCGGTTGATCAAGCCGCGCCGCTGATGAATTTGCAGGCAGAATATATAGCGCTGTATCGCGCAGCGGAACCCTGTTGAATCAAAAACGAGGGCCAATTTACCGCCTCGGTGATTCAAAGCAAAGAAGCGTTAGTGCCGTGTTAATGAACCACAAACAGTTCATGGCACGAGAGAAAATTTAGGCGATGAAATTCATATAAATAATTTCATTGATGCCAAAATTTATGATGTGAACGCGATGTAATGCGCTGGATGGTTTGGAAATTTTTTGTTCCAGCGATGAGCAAACGGCGCGAAGCGGCTTGCATTTTTTTATCCCCGATCGGGGATGGGAATGGGAATGGTGTGGGCAGCGGTTGTTGTTGCGCAGGCTCCCACGAGTCTGTGCCATGGAAGCCTGCAAAAAGGAAAGCACAAGGTAACGGTCGCCGGGGACAGCTTGGTGAGGCTGAAAATTCTGGGCTGACCCGGGGCAATGGCGGCGGCAGAATGGAACGTTGCGTGACCTTGCCGCTTTACCGCCGCAGAACGTCTGCGGCCCAGGGATCAGCCATCCAGATTGATTTTCTGCGTCAATTCGCCCAGCACCTTTTCAGCCTGGTCGTTCTCCACCTGGCAAGTGCCCGCATTTTCATGCCCGCCGCCGCCGTACTGCAGCATCAAGGCACCGATGTTGGTTTTCGAGCTGCGATCGAGAATCGACTTTCCGGTAGCAAAGACCGTGTTCTGCTGCTTCAGGCCCCACAGGACGTGGATGGAAATATTCGTCTGTGGGTACAGTGCATAGATCATGAAGCGGTTGCCGGCATAGATGACTTCTTCATGACGCAAGTCCAGCACCACCAGATTGCCGCTGACGGTGGCGCAGCGGCGCAGCTGGTCATCGAATTTTTCCCGGTGCTCGAAGTACATGGTCGAACGTTCGACCACATCGGGCAGCTGCATGATCTCTTCCAGGCTCAAATGGGCGCAGCGGTCGATCAATTCCATCATCAGCTGATAGTTCGAAATCCGGAATTCGCGAAAGCGCCCCAGGCCAGTGCGGGAATCCATCAGGTAGATCAGCAAGACCCAACCCTCGGGATTGAGAATTTCATCGCGCGTGAATCGGGCGGCATCGGCTTTGTCGACCGCTTCCATCATGCCGTTCCAGGACGACGGAAATGCCTTCTCGCCACCGAAATGCCGGTACACCACCCGGGCTGCCGACGGCGCACTGGCGTCGATGACATAGTTTTCGATGCCTTCGCCATTGCGCGCGACTTCCGAGGAATGATGATCAAAGACCATGTGGGCGCCCGCGACATACGGCAGGTTGGTGGTGATGTCGCGCGGACCGATGTCGATTTTGCCATCCTGCATGTCCTTCGGATGGACAAACTTGATGTCGTCAATCATGTCCAGATGCTTGAGCAGGACGGCGCAAACCAGGCCGTCAAAGTCGCTGCGTGTCACCAATCGATACTTGGGGTTGTCCATACTGATGCCTTAATAATGCCGCAACACCGGCTTGTTTAAATGACTACGGACTGAGTTGCCAGGCTTGTGCTTTCAATCCGGGAATGACTTCTCTTAAATATAAACAAATTTCGGCCATGTTTGCACAAATTTACAATTACGGTCATTTCCATCCAGATTCACAAGCGCCGATGCCGGTCCGGTACCGCCAATGCTGACTCGATACTGACAAACCCGGATTCGCACAACAAAGCCCCTAAACTCTTGACAGGAATTGACAAAGTTGTTTGGCAGTGTCATTGAAACAAGATATATTGAAGCCATCAGCCAACTTCCGTCGCAATAGCGCACTTTCTGCGCTGCGCATCACTGGAATAGCCATGACTAAAGTCGCACTTTGCACCACCCTGCTGTTGGCCATGCTTGCCGTTTCGGCATGCAAACGCCAATCCGATACCGCTCCTGCGGCAACTTCCAGCAGCGCCTCGCCTGCGGCGCCCGCAAGTACGCCAAGCCCGATGCAAGGGGTTGTTCCGCATGATGCCGAAGCGCCGGCCGCCAAACCATCGACCGGCCCGGCCGAAGCCGGCACGGCCGTCGGCGGCATGGTGGGCAACCAGGACCAGGGCGGCGCCAGTTCCAAGGCGCCCGAGGCCTCTGGCGGCGACGGCGCCAAAAAGTGACTGCCTGATCGTAGTTCCCATGCACCTATGCTTCGTTTTTCGCCCCCGCCCTGCCCGGCCAGCAAGCCGGCAGGGCTTTGCCGCGTTTTCAATGGCCTCGGCGTTTTCACCGCTGGCGCCTTTGGAACAATTGGCAGCGGCGCACAGACCGGGTCGGCCGGTGCGTGATTTTTTCATTCCCACCCGCGCGCCGAAGGCGTTGCAAAAGGATTTTTCATGGACATGAATCGACGGCAATTCTTCCGCGTCAGCGGAGCCGGGCTGGCCGCCTCCAGCCTCGCCGCGCTCGGATTTTCGCCCACGGCGGCACTGGCTGAAACACGCCAGTTCAAGCTTGCGCGCGCAACCGAGACGCGCAATACCTGCACCTACTGTTCGGTCGGCTGCGGCATCCTGATGTACAGCCTGGGCGACCGCGCCAAGAACGTCAAGGCCGAGATTTTCCACATCGAGGGTGACCCCGATCATCCGGTCAACCGCGGCACGCTGTGCCCGAAAGGCGCTGGCCTGCTCGACTTCGTGCACAGCCCGAACCGCCTGAAATATCCGGAAATCCGCGAGCCGGGCAGCAAGGAATGGAAGCGCGTGTCCTGGGACGACGCCATGGACCGGCTGGCCAAGCTGATGAAGGCCGACCGCGATGCCAATTTCGTCGCCAGCAATGCCGACGGCAAGGTGGTCAACCGCTGGACTTCGACCGGCATGCTGTGCGCCTCGGCCTCGAGCAACGAGACCGGCTACCTGACGCACAAGTCCATGCGCTCGATGGGCATGCTGGTGTTCGATAACCAGGCTCGCGTTTGACACGCTCCCACGGTGGCCGGTCTGGCCCCGACGTTTGGACGTGGTGCGATGACCAACCATTGGGTGGACATCAAGAATGCAGATCTGGTTTTGATCATGGGCGGCAACGCCGCTGAAGCGCATCCCTGCGGCTTCAAGTGGGTGATCGAAGCAAAGAAGGAAAACAAGGCCAAGCTGATCGTGGTCGACCCGCGCTTCACGCGCTCGGCCGCCATGGCGGACTATTACGCACCGATCCGCACCGGCAGCGATATCGCCTTCCTGGGCGGTGTGCTGAACTACCTGCTGTCGAACGACAAGATCCAGCGCGAATATGTGCGCAGCTATACCAATGCGCCCTTCATCGTGGGCGAAGACTTCAAGTTTGACGACGGCATCTTCTCCGGCTACGACGAAGCCAAGCGCCGCTATGCCAACACCAGCTGGGGCTACGAGCTCGACGAAAAGGGCTTTGCCAAGGTCGACATGACCATGGAGCATCCGCGCTGTGTGCTGCAGGTGATGAAAAACCATTACGCGCGCTACACGCCGGAGATGGTCAGCCGCATTACCGGCACGCCGCAGGCGAAGTTCCTCAAGGTGTGCGAAATGATCGCCAGCACGGCCACCACCGGCCGCGCCATGACGGTGATGTATGCGCTGGGCTGGACCCAGCACAGCCAAGGCGCGCAGATGATCCGCACCGGCGCCATCATGCAGCTATTGCTGGGCAATATCGGCATCGCCGGCGGCGGCATGAATGCCTTGCGCGGCCACAGCAACATCCAGGGTTTGACCGACCTCGGCCTGCTGTCGAATTCGCTGCCGGGCTACATGTCGCTGGCAACAGAAGCCGAGCAGGACCTCGAAACCTACTACAAGCCGCGCGCCTTGAAGCCGTTGCGGCCCAACCAGATGAGCTACTGGCAGAACTATCCCAAGTTCTTCGTCAGCCTGCAAAAATCCTGGTGGGGCAGCGCCGCCACCAAGGAAAATGACTGGGCCTTCCATTACCTGCCGAAACTCGACAAGGTCTATGACGTGCTGCAGGCTTTCGAGCTGATGAACCAGGGCAAGCTCAACGGCTACATCTGCCAGGGTTTCAATCCGGTGGCTTCGTTCCCGAACAAGAAGAAGATTTCCGCCGGCCTGGCCAAGCTGAAGTTTTTGGTGATCATCGACCCGCTGCGCACCGAGACCTCGGAATTCTGGAAAAACTTTGGCGAGCACAACGACGTCAAGAGCGAAGACATCCAGACCACGGTGTTCCGCTTTCCCTCGACCTGCTTTGCCGAGGAAGACGGTTCGATCACCAATTCCAGCCGCTGGCTGCAATGGCACTGGAAAGGCGCCGACGCGCCCGGTGAAGCGCGCGGCGACATGGAAATCATCGCCGACCTGTTCAACCGCATTCGTGCGGCCTACAAGAAGGATGGCGGCGCCTTCCCCGATCCGATCGTCAACCTGACCTGGCCGTACAAGATTCCGAGCAGCCCGTCGGCGCAGGAAATCGCCATGGAATACAACGGCCGGGCGATTACCGATGTGGCCGATCCGGCCGATGCGACCAAGATTCTGGTCAAGGCCGGGGAACAGGTCTCGGGCTTCGGCCAGCTGCGCGACGATGGCAGCACCGCGTCGGGCTGCTGGATCTTTGCCGGCGCCTGGACCCAGGCCGGCAACCAGATGGCGCGGCGCGACAATGCCGACCCCTGGGGACTGGGGCAGACGCTGGGCTGGGCCTGGGCCTGGCCGGCCAACCGCCGCATCATCTACAACGCCGCCTCGGCTGCGCCCGATGGCAAGCCATGGGACGCCAAACGCAAGCTGGTGCAATGGATGGGCACCACCTGGGGCGGCTCGGATGTGCCGGACATCAATCCGCTGGCCAATCCGGCCGACGAGAACCGCGTGCAGCCTTTCATCATGACGTCCGAAGGCGTGGCGCGCCTGTTCGCACCGACCGGCATGGCCGAAGGGCCGCTGCCGGAACATTACGAACCGTTCGAGTCGCCGCTGGTCAACAACCCGATGCATCCGAATAACCCGAAAGCCCGCGCCAATCCAGCGGCGCGCGTCTTCAAGGGCGACATGGAGGCGTTCGGCTCTCCCAAGGACTTCCCGTATGCGGCCACCAGCTACCGGCTCACCGAGCATTTCCATTACTGGACCAAGCATGCGCTGACCTCGGCCATCATCCAGCCGCAGCAGTTCTGCGAAATTGGCGAGCAGCTGGCCAAGGCCAAGGGCATTGCCAATGGCGACTGGGTCAAGGTGTCCTCGAACCGCGGCTTCATCAAATGCGTGGCCCTGGTCACCAAGCGCATACCGCAGCTCGATGTCGACGGCATCAAGGTCGACACCGTCGGGCTGCCGATCCACTGGGGCTTCATTGGCTTGACCAAGCCCGGTTACCTGGTCAATACGCTGACGCCTTTTGTCGGCGACGCCAATACGCAAACGCCGGAGTTCAAGTCCTTCCTCGTCAACATCGAGAAGGCATAAAGGATCGCCATGTCTTCATTACAATCATTGGATATTGCGGCCCGCTCCGCCACCACCACCCAGCCGCCGGTGGCACGCACCCACGTCATGGAAGTGGCCAAGCTCATCGACGTCTCCACCTGCATCGGCTGCAAGGCTTGCCAGATGGCGTGCATGCAGTGGAACGACTTGCGCGACGAGGTTGGCGACAACCACGGCAGCTACGACAACCCGCGCGACCTGACACCGGAGTCCTGGACCGTGATGCGGTATTCGGAAGTCGAGGTCGAGGTCAAGGACGAGGGCATGCGCCTGGAGTGGCTCATCCGCAAGGACGGCTGCATGCACTGCGAAGAGCCGGGCTGCCTGAAAGCCTGTCCGGCGCCGGGCGCCATCGTCAAGTACACCAACGGCATCGTCGACTTCATCAGTGAGAACTGTATCGGCTGCGGCAACTGCGTCATGGGCTGCCCCTTCGATGTGCCGCGCATCAGCAAGAAGGATGACAAGGCCTACAAGTGTTCGCTGTGCGCCGACCGCGTGGTGGTCGGCCTGGAACCGGCCTGCGTGAAAGCCTGTCCAACCGGCGCGATTCATTTCGGCAGCAAGGTCGACATGCTGGAATATGGCGGCGAACGGCTGGTCGACCTGAAGTCGCGCGGCTATGCCAATGCCGGCATCTACAATCCGGCCGGCGTGGGCGGCACCCATGTCATGTATGTGCTGCAGCATGCCGACAAGCCGGAGCTGTATCACGGCTTGAAGCGCAATCCCACCATCAGTCCGATGGTGACGCTCTGGAAGGGCGTGGCCAAGCCA
>JBPBPY010000228.1:0-14123 GCA_050954505.1 Janthinobacterium lividum | reverse complement strand
CGCCAACCTGGTCGGCCAGCAGCAAGCCCTTGTAGACCACGGTGCGCGCCGACATCGAAGGCACGAAGAACTCCTTGCCATGCAACAGGTCCAGCGCCTGGATCGCATGGCCCGAGGACTTGCGGATCACGTACAGCTTGCGCTCCAGCGCATCGGTGACCATGATGTCCTGGCCGCGGCCGATGAAGACCTGGCGGATCACCGGCTCCTTGCGCCGCACCGTGGGCGACATCGGCATGTCGGTATCGACGGGCACATCGCGCCAGCCCAGCACCACCTGGCCCTCGGCCATCACGGCGCGCTCGATCTCCTGTTCACAGGCGATGCGCGAGGCATTTTCCTTGGGCAGGAACACCATGCCCACGCCATATTCGCCGGGCGGCGGCAGCAGCACACCCTGCTTGCCCATTTCGGCGCGATAGTAGTCGTCGGGAATCTGGATCAGGATGCCGGCGCCGTCGCCCATTAATTTGTCGGCGCCCACGGCGCCACGATGGTCGAGGTTTTTCAGGATCAGCAAACCTTGCTGGACCACGGAATGACTTTTGCTGCCTTTGATGTGAGCGATGAAACCGACACCGCAGGCATCATGTTCATTGGCTGGGTCGTACAAACCTTGCGCTTGCATATTTTTCTCCATTGCACCATCGCTCACACGGCAGACGCGTGAGACCATGCGGCAAAGAATAATCCAATGAGAAAAATTGAGCAATAACAACAATTAGGGTCGGAGTAAAATTAAAAACCCGCACTAAAATATGTCAAATAAATTGGGGACAGAGTCATTTCAGTGCAGTTTTTGCCATTTTGTCCACCGTCTTTGCCGTCGACTGCCGGGCGCCCTCCTTGGGCGGACGGCCGCGAGCGGCCGGCGCCACCCGGCGTCCGGCCTGCTTTTCAATTTCGTGACGAAATTTTTCCGAGCCCAGGGCCCAGCCCTTGGCCGTTGCAACGCGCAGCAGCGCCGCGTCGGTAGCCGGCAACGGCGACTGGCTCAGTTGCCGGTATGCTGCTTCCCGGTCGAAAGGCGTATTGCCAAGCGCCCAGAACAAGGCATGTTCAGTGATCAAGCCATCCTGTTGCTGGCCAATATGGTGGGCAAAGCTGGACCATGCGGTGTCGGCATTGCGGCCCGGGCCCGGCGCTGCATCGCCTTCGACCAGCGTGGTTTCGATGTAGCGGGTGCAGGCCAGCAGGTAATGTTCGGCATCGATCACCGTGGCCTTGAAACGGCCTTGCCAAAGCGTGCCGCTGCGGCGGTATTTCTGGTTGTACCAGGGGACGTAATGGCGGCCTATCCACTGCATCATGCGCCCCAGGCCATCGTCGTCTGCCGGTGTGGCCAGCAAATACCAGGCCTGAGGCAGCAAGGCATACGCATGAATGGCGCATTTGAACTTGCGGCTGCCTTCGCGCAGCCAGGCCAGCATGGCGCGGTAATCGTCGGCATCGCGAAACAGCGGCTGGTGGTCCAGCCCGCGCTGGATCACCACATGCACCTGGTGCGCAATGACCAGTCGGGGAAGGCGCGCCATGGGAGCTGCCGGCTCAGCCTTTCCAGGTACGCTGCAAACCGGTGTCGGCGTGGATCCAGCCACCGCGCGCACTGGCACGGTAATAAAAGCCCACGCCGCCCTGGCGGAAACTGCGGATCAGGCTGCCCAGCACTTCGCTGTCAAGTTTGGCGATGCGGATGTCGGCAGCCCGGCCTTCGAGATGCAGCGACTTGCGCGCCGCCGGCACGCCCTCTTCCCGCAGGCGCGAATTCGATGCCGGCGTGCGATAGCCGGAAAGGATTTCCAGCGGCATGGTGATGCCGAAACGCTCGATGAAGGCTTGCGTACCCCAGAGGATTTCCAGCAGCTTGGGGTCGATGGCAACCGTCGCATTGCCGCCGTTGACGTCGCGCAGCAGATGGCAGATTTCCTGGTAGGCAGACGGCACCATTTCGCCATCTTTCCAATACAGCAGCCTGGTGGTTTCGCCGCTGGCCGGGCGCGTGACATGCAGGTAGCGCGGCTTGATCCAGAATTCCAGGTCCAGCGCCTGGGCATCGAACAGGTCGGGCGGCGGCGCCAGGACA
The DNA here is from genome assembly GCA_050954505.1 of Janthinobacterium lividum. Lineage (GTDB taxonomy): Bacteria > Pseudomonadota > Gammaproteobacteria > Burkholderiales > Burkholderiaceae_D > JAQGMO01. The sequence goes on along the minus strand of JBPBPY010000228.1, from coordinate 12,040 downwards.
TCGGATTGGGCCTGGACCAAAGAAGGAATGCCGGTGAATAAACCAGCGGCGGTAAGCAAGGTGGATTTGAGCAGAATTCGTCGTGACGTCATGAGGCTGAAATGTCCGGTTGAATGTGGGAACTGTGCCAGCATTATCCACCACTCAACATCAGGCTGGGCGGTATGATGCGACCTACCCATATTTAATTTTTCGACATGAATAACGGTACCAAGCGAATTCTGATGGGTTTGGCCAGCCTGGCCGGTGTCTGGGCTGGCTGTGCCTTGAGCCTCTCGGTCAAGCAGCAAAAGCTGGTGTTCAATCCGATTCGCATTCGTGAGGTGGCACGCCCGCGCAGCAGCGGCCACCGCAGCCGTTCAGTGGTGCTCTACAGTGACGACCGCACCCGCCTGTCGGGCTGGCTGCTGACACCGGTCCAGCCCGCCAGCCAGCCCGGCGCCGTGCTGTATTTCGGCGGCCGTTCGGAAGAAGTCTCCTGGGTGGTGCAGGACGCCGGACGCCTGTTTCCCGGCATGACAGTGCTGGTCATGAACTATCGTGGTTATGGCGACTCGCACGGCATTCCCGGTGAACGCCAGATGATCGAGGACGGCAAGTTCCTGTTCGACTGGCTGGTGCGTTCGCGCGAAGACATCGACCGCAAGCGCATCGCCGTGGTTGGCCGCAGCCTCGGCTCCGGCGTCGCGGTACAGCTGGCCGTACAGCGCCCGGTGGCTGCGGTGGTACTGGTGACGCCGTATGACTCCGTGCTGGCCGTGGCCAGCCGGCGCTTTCGCGTCATGCCCATCAGCCTGCTTCTGAAACACCGGTTCGAATCGATCAAGTTTGCCCGCAACATCACCGCACCGGTACTGGTGCTGCGCGCAGCCAGCGACACCGTGGTGCCCCATTTTCATACCGAACTGCTGGTGAAAAAACTCGGTGGCCAGGTGTTCGACGAGACCATTGCCGCCTCCAACCATTCCACCATACCTTATCTGGCCAGCACGCAGGAACGCATTGCGCTGTTTCTGGGCAGTGTGTTCACAGGTGTGCCAGCCCAGGCCCGCGTGTCGCCTTCATCAATGCCACCGGCCACAGGAACAGCTGGCGTGCTGCCGGCCGGCCACGGCGCGGGCGGCCAGGCACCGGCCGGCGAGCTGACGGAAGAACCGGTGGCGCAAGCTGCCGACGGCGGCGGCGCGGCAGCGCTGCCTCTGCGCAGCACCAGCCTGCCGCGTGCCATCGAGCCGCCCATACCATCGAGCCAGGCGTAATGGGCGTAAAATGACGCCCCCGGCGCAGCACTGGCAGCGCCTTCTCATCGACGTCCCATGAACATCATCATCAACGAAGCGCTGCGCGCCTACATCGATCCATTGACCGAGGATGAACATCAGGCGCTGGAGCGCAGCCTGCTGGCTGAAGGCTGTCGCGACGCGCTGGTGTTGTGGGGCGAAGTGCTGGTTGACGGCCACAACCGCTACGGTATTTGCCGCAAACATGGCATAACGTTCGCCACCATCCAGAATCCTTCCTTCAAGTCGATGGACGATGTGTTCCTGTGGATGATCGACAACCATCTTGGGCGCCGCAGCGTCTCGGACTTCCAGCGTGGCGTGCTGGCGCTGCGCAAGAAAGATATCGTCACCGCCAGGCTGGCCGCTGCGCAGGCGCAGCGCGCCGCAGCGCAAGCCGGGGATGATGCAACGTCGCCCAGCGCCAACGCCGGGGCCGACGCCGACGACGGTCCGCCGTGGACGCGCGATGTGGTGGCACGTGCTGCGCGCATGAGTCCGGCGACGCTGGGGCAAATCGAAAAAATCCAGAAGACCGCGGCGCCCGAGCTGGTGGGGGCGGTGAAGGCGGGCGTCATTTCAATCAACGCCGCTGCAGCCGTGGCCTCCTTGCCAAGTGAAAAGCAGATTGCTGCAGTAGCAGGCGGCAAGGAAGAATTGCGCCTGGCGGCGCGCGAGGTACGGCAGGCACGCCTGCCGGCAAGGAGCAGCGGCGAAACCGAACTGCCCCCCTTGCCCGCGGATGCCACGCCCGAGCAGGCGCAGATCCATCGACTCAGCGCCACAGTGGCACGGCTGACGGAAGAACGCGATCAGTTGAAGAAAAAGGTCCAGCACCTGACGATTGCATTGAGCCAGGCTCGCGGCGAGGCTTGAGATGGCACGACGGCCTTGAGACGCTTCTTCAGGCTGTTGCAGGGCGGTGCAGGATCAAGCCGTTGCCAGCAGAGCCACGCCGACAGGGCAGCGTGATCTCAGAACTGGCGTTGGCGCCATTGCGACAACACTTCATAGTTGTGCATGGCGGCGGCAAATTCGGGTGCCTCGGGTGGCGTGTGTTCGAGCTTGTCGATGCTCAAGTCGAGTGCGCGGGCCAGATCGGCGGCGGCATTTTGATTGAACTGCAAATGCTCGACAAAAATGGCCAGTGTCGTCAACTGGGCCCTGCTCGCGGCCAGCATCAGGCAGTCATTGCCCTGATTGTCCTTGCGCTGGATTTCTGCCTGGGCCAGCTGCACATCGGCATTCCTGTGCAATGCCGAGAGCAGGCGCAAGGCTGCCCTGGCCTGCCCGAAGGCGGCCGCGTGCAGCAGGGCGCTGCGGCCCTTGCGGTCGATATCGCCAAACCGCACATTGCGCTGGCACAGCAGATCGATTGCGTCGAGCCGGCCGTTGATGACTGCATTCATCAGCGGCGTATGGCCTGTCAAGGCATCGCACTGATGCAGCTCTTCATCGGTCAATACCGCGATCATGGCGCGCAGATCGCGTGGTTGCAAGGTCTCATCGTCGATGGCATGCATCAAAGGCGTCCAGCCCAGCTTGTAGCTCGGGGCCGGCCGCGTTTCAACTGCCACGCCATGGCGTCGCATCGGATGCGCAGCATCGGCGATGCGCCCGCCTGCCAGCGACCAGGATAACGATCCATCGTCCATGACATGGTAATAATTGCCGTCGGAGCCGGCATGGCGCGCACGGCTGCTGGCAGGCTGGCCAAATTCGCAAGGGTCGGGACTGATGATGTTCGAAGGCGGGTCGATTTCGCCGCAGATGGCATACACCTTGCGGCCCTCGTCGTCGCGGGCGAAGACACCGCCGATGTCACGATCGAGCGGGCGCAAGCCCAGCGGCACGGAGCTGCAAGGAAGCCTGGCGCGCTGGATTTCCTTTTCCAGTGCCATCGGATCACGCGGCGATGAGGCCGCTGGTGATGTCGAGGCCGCAGCAGCTTGTGCTGCCGTGGGCAGGCTGCTGCAATGCGCCGGCATGGCCAGCGCTGGTACTGCAGTTTTCTGTCGTTTGAAAAGCTTGCTTGCAGCCGGCATTGATTGATTTCCTCTTCACATTCACAGGTCTCCTGTGCATGCCATCGCGTCTTTACACTGGCGCTTCATGACTGCTTTCACTGCTTTTACCGCTTTCCGTGCCTGCAGCTCAATCAAGCCGGTAGGAAAGTTCGGCTTCAAGCATTGCCAGGCAATTGCTCAAGCTCGCGTGTGCAGGTGAATTCACTGCCACCGTGCTGAGCGCCTTGGTGCATGCATCCTGGGCTTCGAGAAATTGATTGCGCGCCTCGGCCGGCTCAAGCTGGTCAATGAAGCTGGAAAACGCGATCAGCGCGCCCATGTTGCCATTGACTGCTGCAATCGTCAGAGGCGTATTGTTGTCAACATCGCGTTGCCACAAATGCTCGGCCAGCACGCCTGGACCGTCATGCGCTTCGCTGGCGTGAATTGCGCCCAGCAGCCGACCGACCGCTGCCTCACTGCCGCTGGAAGCGCCCCACGACAATGCGGTGCGTCCAAAGCCATCCATGACATGCAATGACTCGCCAGACTTGAGCAGTTCGTCAATCGCCTCCACATCGCCGGATTTCGCCGCATCCATCAATGGCGACAGCTGGATTTTCGTGTCTTCTGCAGGCTCGGCAGATCGGGCAGGCTCGGCAACAGTTTGCGCTGCCCGCGCTGCAGCGGCAGCAGCGGGCTGCCTGCTTCGTTTCGCTTGCTGGAGGTACGCGTTGACATGCTCATTGGTGCCTTCCTCGACCTCGCGGTGGACCTTCTGGAGCACTTCGGGGGAATGGTGATAGGCAGGATTTGCCTGCACCATCGACGGCTCGCCATTTGCCATCCTGCCAGGGACACGAGTTTGTCCCTGAGCACCCGCCGCATTCCTGCGCAACGGCGAACTGCCCTGCTGCTGGCTCTTCTGCGCCCTGGCGAGATGGGCATTGACTGCGTCGTTGGACCCGTTCTGCGTTTCCAGCTGCGTCAATTGAAGCGCAGGCGGCAACGCATTGAAAGCTGGATTGGCCAGGATCAGGTTCAACTTTCCGTCATGGTCGTTGTCAATCAGCGTCTGGATCCTGTCTTGCACCGATGGCTGCGCATGCATTTGGTGATTGGCCTGCAAGCGTCCGCTGAACCTGCTGCCACTGAAGTTCTGATAAGCACTCTGGCCTGGCGGCCTTGGCTGCGCCGGCGAAAAAGAGGTCGACGACGACGGTGCGCCATGCGGCTGCCCGTCAAACACCGAAGCGCCCGGCTCCGGCACCTTCGGCATGTAGAGATTCGCCAGTCCCTTGTACAGTTTCTCCAGCATTTCGCGTCCCCGGCTGATCTTTCGCTGATTTCTGAGTCGCACGCCAAGCTGTTTAGTTCGGCCAGGACCTGAAATAAAAACGCCCGCATGCATTTTCACCGTTTCACCGCCTGCGCGACCCTGCAAAACTGTTGGCGCGGCATCATGCCCGCTTCCGGAAAAAAATGCCTGTTTCGACAATATTCGTGGAACTACCTGGCGGCGACCGCCACCTACCTCAACGAGCATTGGTGAACAGGCGCGCCAGGCAATTCGTGTCGATCAAATGATCTGGTTTTTTAGAGGATGCAAGTAATGCAGGCTAGGTCAACCAACCGTCCCATGAGATTTCAAAGTGTGCAGACCGATGCTGCAAGGGACGACCGCACCAGCAGGACCAGCGCACCGCAGGTTCCCGGCGCAAGCGTGGCGGGTTCATCAGCCGGCCCCGGCGGCGGCAATGCCACGCCGTTTGCCAGCCAGCGCCATGCCGGGCTATACAGTTCGCGCGCCGGCTCGCACATTCAGACCCTGCTGGCGAAATCCCTGAAAAAACTCAAACCGGCACGGCACGCCGGCGGTTCTGACTGGACCAGTGAAATCCACCAGGGCCTGGACATTGCCCAGATCAAGGCGGCCTTGATCGATGAAGACGCGGCCAGCAAGGCGGCAGTGGCAGCGCAGTGCCGTCGCCTGATCGAGGAACTCGTCGAGCAGGACCCGGAGCGCTTTGCCGAACAGGTGCGGCCTTATCTGCAGGCGATCAATGAAGCAACGACTGCAATGAAGGCCATGGTGCCATCGCCGCCCGGCTCCTTCGTGCCTGCGGCCGCGTTCATGTCTGCCCACGAACTGGCCATGGAGCAGGAGCTGCTGGCGTTTTCCGGCGTCGAGGATAACGAAATACAGTTCGAGCTGGAAAACGGTTTGGTCGAATTGCGCACCCGCATCCGCCAGAACGCCAAGATGATGGTGAAAGTCTTTGGCGAACTCAACAGCGCCGCCGGCAAACCCGATTTGACACCGGAAGCCCTGGCCCTTGAGGCCCGTAACACGCTGGAAAAGCTGTTTACCCACGACTTCCGCTTGCGCGGCATTGCCGGTTCGCTCGATGGCGGCACCATCTATTCCGCAGTCATCATGCTGTTTTCGGAAGTCCTCACGCCGAGATCTGCCGGATTTGCCAGCTTGAGTTCGCCGATGGTCGGCCTGATCATTGCGGCAGCGGTTGCCGTGCCGGGAGAAATTCTCACCCGATTGCTGGGTACGCTGCGCGACAATCATCTGCTGGCAAAACCATTTAAAACCGACAACGAGGAAATCGATCGGCTGTTCCCCACGCCCGGTCTGGCCAAAACGCTCTGGACCAACATCATGCTGGCAACCGAACTGATCTTCATCAAGAATTCAACCCGCATGGCAGTGCCGTTTTTCTTGTCGAAGCCAATGAACCGCCTGCTGGTAAGCCGGATCGATAACGGTCTCGATGCGGGCGGCAGCTTCGTCATTGGCGCCCTGGGGGCGTGGATTGCGTATGAGATGCTGTATGGCCGCATCGAGCGGCCCCACTTCCTGGCGCGCCCGGAACCCGATCTGGAGCGCACGGTGCGCGAATACATCGATCCACAGGCCCGGCCATCAACCGGAAAACGGCTGGCCAAGGACATCCAGAGCGGCAGCCTGGAAATGCTCAAGACGCTGGTTTCGCCATCGTCATGGGTCAACGTCGCCCTGTTCTGCTCCATGGTCCCACTGCTGTTCTACAGCAAGTCGCGCATCACGGCCGACCTGGCCGATCCAACGCTGCCCTCGACCGAGATTTCGACCAAAGAAACGACCTTGCGCGCCATGGACAGCACGTTCCTCATGGCCATACTGATTGCAAGCGTGGTTACCAGCGCCGTGGGGCTCGGCAGTACAGCCGATGCAGCGGTCTACAAAAAACTCGGCAGCTGGGTGAACAAGCTGCGCACTTACCTGGGCAATGGCAACGCTGCCGGCACAGACGACGACAGGATCGAGGAAGCTGCATCGATCCTGGGTTCGAATGGCGCTTCAGCGCCAGGCCAGACCGCATCGGCCACCGGTTCCGGCACCCGCGCAGGTACGCGTTCAGGTACCGGCTCGAATACCAGCTCGGGTTCGGGCACGACCAATACCGAAACACTCAAATATCCGCCATTCATCTGACGTCTTGCCGGCGCGCAGCAATGAAAAAGCCCGGACTTCTGTCAAAGGACGGGCTGGATTCAAACACGAACCGGGTGGCTCTGTATCAGAATGGAATGTCGTCATCCATATCGGAGAAATTCGGCGCCGGCTTGGCAGCCTGGCGTGGCGCGTTGCCGCCGCCGCTGTTCTGCGCCGGGCGCGAAGGCGGTGCGCTCTGGCTGTAGCCGTCGTCCATGCCGCCGCCGGCGCCACCACCCATGCCCTGCCGGCTGCCCAGCATCTGCATGCTGTCGGCCTTGATGTCGGTCGCGTACTTTTCCACACCATCCTTGTCGGTGTATTTGCGTGTGCGCAAGCTGCCCTCGACATACACTTGCGAACCCTTCTTCAAGTACTGGCCGGCAATTTCAGCCAGCTTGCCAAAAAACGTGATCCGGTGCCATTCGGTCTGCTCCTTCTTCTCGCCCGTGGTCTTGTCTTTCCAGGAGTCCGTGGTTGCCACCGCGATCGTGGTCATGGCGTCGCCGCTGGGCATGTAACGGGTTTCGGGATCGCGGCCGAGATTGCCGACGATGATGACTTTATTGACGGATGCCATGTTGTTTCTCCTGTTTGACTGTGCTGATCTGGTTTTGAAAACGACGTCAACAAGCGCCAGGAACCTGCCTGGCGCGGCGCGCATCGTAGTTTGAATTGGAAGGTGTTCAGTGTTGGCTGCATTATAAGCGAGGCCTGCTCGCCAGGATCGCAGCGTGATCGAATGCCGGTGTTGCACCGTTTGACCGTTGTCGCCATGCCGCATTTCAGGGGTGGCGGCTGCGTACGATGCAACTTGAAAAACGCTATAGTATCAGGTTGGTCCTGATTCCTTTTCCGATTTCAACAGCTGCCGCAGGGCATTTAACCCTGAAAGAGTTCATGGAAGAAATTCGCATTCGAGGTGCGCGTACGCATAACCTCAAAAACATCAATCTTGACTTACCCCGCAATAAACTGATCGTCATCACCGGCCTGTCCGGTTCCGGCAAATCGTCACTGGCCTTCGATACGCTGTACGCCGAAGGCCAGCGCCGCTATGTCGAGTCGCTGTCTTCCTACGCCCGCCAGTTCCTGCAACTGATGGAAAAACCCGATGTCGATCTGATCGAAGGCTTGTCACCAGCCATCTCGATCGAACAAAAAGCCACCTCGCATAATCCGCGCTCGACAGTCGGCACCGTCACCGAGATTCACGATTACCTGCGCCTGCTGTATGCCCGCGTGGGCACGCCGTACTGCATCAACCATCCCGAAAATGCACTGGCTGCGCAATCGGTGTCGCAAATGGTCGATGCCGTGCTGGCCATGCCCGAAGAGACCAAGCTGATGATCCTGGCGCCGGTGGTTGCCAACCGCAAGGGCGAGCATGTCGATCTGTTCGAGCAGATGCAGGCCCAGGGCTTCGTGCGCTTTCGCATCCAGAGCGGCACCGGCAAGGCCCGGATTGCCGAAATCGACGATCTGCCGAAACTGAAAAAAACCGAGAAGCACACCATCGATGTGGTGGTCGACCGCGTGAAGGTGAATCCGGAAATCAAGCAGCGCCTGGCCGAGAGTTTTGAAACCGCACTGCGCATTGCCGACGGCCGCGCGGTCGCGCTGGAAATGGATACGGCTGTCGAACATGTGTACTCCAACAAGTTCGCCTGCCGCATCTGCGGCTATTCGCTGCAGGAACTCGAGCCGCGGCTGTTTTCCTTCAACAATCCGATCGGCGCCTGTCCGGAATGCGATGGCCTGGGCCATATCGAATTCTTCGATCCAAAACGCATCGTTGCCTTCCCCAACCTGTCGCTGGCCTCCGGCGCCGTCAAGGGCTGGGACCGCCGCAACCAGTTCTATTTCCAGATGCTGTCGAACCTGGCGGCATTCTATACCTTCGACCTCGACCTGCCATTCGAAAAACTGCCGCAGGCCTCGCAGGATGTGATCCTGTACGGTTCGGGCAAGCAGGCCATTCCGTTTACCTACCTCAATGAACGCGGCCGCGCCGTGGTGCGCGAGCATGCGTTCGAAGGCGTGGTCAACAACCTGCAGCGCCGCTACCGCGAAACCGATTCGATGGCGGTCAAGGAAGAGCTGGCCAAGTTCATCAATGAAAAACAATGTCCGGCCTGCGACGGCGCCCGACTGCGCGTGGAAGCGCGCAATGTGAAAGTCGGCAATGGCAGCGGCGAGAAAGCCATTTTCGAAGTGGCGGCCACGCCGCTGCGCGAGACGCTGGCGTTTTTCGAGGGCTTGAAACTCAAGGGTGCAAAACGCGAGATTGCCGACCGCATCATCAAGGAAATCGTCTCGCGGCTGAAGTTCCTCAACAATGTCGGCCTCGATTACCTGTCGCTCGAACGCAGCGCCGACACGCTTTCGGGTGGTGAAGCGCAGCGCATCCGCCTGGCTTCGCAAATCGGCTCCGGCCTGACCGGCGTGATGTATGTGCTCGATGAACCATCGATCGGCCTGCACCAGCGCGACAATGACCGGCTGATCCTGACGCTGCAGCATTTGCGCGACATCGGCAACAGCGTGCTGGTGGTCGAGCATGATGAAGATGCAATCCGCTGCGCCGACTACATCGTCGACATGGGCGTGGGCGCGGGTGTGCATGGCGGCGAGATCATTGCCGAAGGCACGCTGGCGCAGATCCTGAAGAACAAGAAGTCGCTCACTGCCCAGTATTTGAACGGCACGCTGGGCATCAAGGTGCCGAAAAAACGCACGCCTGTCGATCCAAAGCGCCAGTTCGTCATTACCGGCGCCACCGGCAACAATCTGAAGAATGTCACCTTCAGCATTCCGGTCGGCTTGCTGACCTGCGTGACCGGTGTTTCCGGTTCGGGCAAGTCGACGCTGGTCAACGACACCTTGTACCATGCCGCTTCGCGCCACCTGTATGGTTCGCACGCCGAACCGGCGGCGCATGAAACCATTTCCGGCATGGAGCATTTCGACAAGGTGATCTCGGTCGACCAGGCGCCGATCGGCCGCACGCCGCGCTCCAACCCGGCTACCTACACCGGCTTGTTCACGCCGATACGCGACCTGTTTGCCACCGTGCCGACAGCCAAGGAACGCGGCTATTCGGCCGGGCGTTTTTCCTTCAACGTCAAGGGCGGGCGCTGCGAATCCTGCCAGGGCGATGGCGTGCTGAAAGTGGAAATGCATTTCCTGCCGGACGTGTATGTGCCATGCGATGTCTGCCACGGCAAACGCTACAACCGCGAAACGCTGGAAGTGCAGTACAAGGGCAAGAACATCACCGAAGTGCTGGGCATGACAGTGGAAGAAGGCTTTGAATTCTTCAAGCCGGTGCCGGTGATTGCGCGCAAGCTGCAAACCCTGCTCGACGTCGGCCTGGGCTACATCCGCCTGGGCCAGAGCGCCACCACGCTGTCGGGCGGCGAGGCGCAGCGCGTCAAGCTGTCGCTGGAGTTGTCCAAGCGCGATACCGGTCGCACGCTCTACATCCTCGATGAGCCGACCACCGGCCTGCATTTCCATGACATCGATTTGCTGCTGAAGGTCATCCATCGTTTGCGCGACCAGGGCAATACGGTGGTGATCATCGAGCACAACCTCGACGTCATCAAGACCGCCGACTGGCTCATCGACCTGGGGCCGGAAGGTGGTGCGGGCGGCGGCATGATCATCGCCGCCGGCACGCCGGAAGACGTGGCGAAAAACCCGCAGAGTTTCACGGGCACTTATCTGGCGCCTTTGCTGAAAAAGAAATAGCGAATCAGGGCGTTTGCAAGACGTCATCGACGGGTCGATACCGCCACACCATGGCTCCGGTGTGGCGGTTTTTTTTGTATTATTGCCTTGACTCCCGTACCAAAAGCATGCCACCAGTTCCCGCTCGGGCTGCATTTCAAGCAGAGGTTATGGTCGCGCCGCCGAATCCAAACAATTCTTGAAGTGGATCGATAAGGCCATTACCTTCTGCTGCTTTCCAACCGCCTACTGAGGATTTCATGTCACAACGGCTCACCCATCAAAACCGCCCCAACCTGTTTCAAGCTTATCCAAATGCATCAGGCGCGTATCACGAGCGTGACGGTGATGGGGTGGAAACCATGGAATTATGTTCGAACACACGGCCCACCGATGTGCAGCAATATCTTCTCGCCCGGCCGCCGCAAAGCTATGTGCGCTTCATCAGCGCTCCACCGCGCGTCTACACCACGGCCAGCGGGACGGATTTCTGGGGACGGCAGGAAGCCCAGCGCCATATTCTCGCGCACCTCATTGCGCCGGTCGAACGCATGCGCGGCACTCTTGCCGGCATCGCTTACCTGAAGATGGAAACCGACCCGGGCCGATCGGAACTGACGACACAGCGCCTGCTATCGGCCCTGGAGCCATTGTGCCGGGCCGAAGCAGAGCGCAAGGTCGATCAAAGCCGGTACATGACGGCATGGGAAGGCAACCAGGCAGTGCTGGAAAAATTCATCAAATCCTACAGCTACATGCTGGTGCGGGTGGTGTTGTCATGGTTGCCTGCGCAATACGACCACGCCAGTGAAAGCGATGCGGCGGCGTTTCGTTCCCAAGCGCTGTTTGCATCGCACTTCATCGATGGCGAACGCAGGCTTCTGGCAGAAATCCATCATGACTTGAGCAGCAAAAAAGCCTGGATGGTGGACAGCGGCTGGCATGCCGACATTTCCGGTACGGAGGTACTGGCTCTGCTGGCACAGTTTGCCAGCGCGGCACAACTGCTGCGCCAGCAACCCAGCCTGCCGCCATTGCCGCCGCCACCATCGAGACCCAATCCCGCTGTCATACCGGCCGTGCCTGCCCCGGCTGCGGCAGGCAGCGCCATCGAGCATGGCCTGCATGGAGCGGCAGTTATGGCGCCGGCATCAGAGACAACAGCAGCGCTGCCCTCGTCGTCCCGTCTCGATGACGCACTGGACAATATCATCGAGCAGATCCAGAACGTGGCGCCAAGGCCTGCGGCCGCCTCGCCTTATCCGTTGCCGATCTCCCTGGCACCGGCATCACCAGGCAAGTTGGACCCGCAGCAAACCACAACCGTACTCACTGCCACCCTGCCCGAGCTGTCGCCACGCCAGCTGCAGCCGACGCTCGACCTGCAATGGGCAGGCAGGAAAGTTCGCACCGACGAGGACAGCCCACGCCCGGTCTGGAAAATAAATGCCCTGGAATTTCCGCCGGTGCCGGTGCCGGTGCCGGTGCCGGTGCCGGCGACGCCGGACATGACAACCCCTATGCAGGAAAAAAAG
>JBPBPY010000169.1:0-14208 GCA_050954505.1 Janthinobacterium lividum | reverse complement strand
ACCTCACGCATCCTGTCGGTGGCACTGAGCACCGGCAGCCGCCTGCCAGCCTACTGCACTTCGCTGGGACGGGTGTTGCTGGCGAATATGTCGGAAGAGATGCTGGACATGTATTTTTCCATGGTCAACCTGCGCGCCTACACCGATCTGACTGTGGTGTCGGTGAATGGCATCAAGGAAATCCTGTCGGTGGTCAGGGACGTCGGTTATGCCATGGTGGAAGAAGAACTGGAAATCGGCCTGCGCTCGATCGCGGTTCCCGTATATGGCGCCTCCGGCGTCCTCCACGCCGCGCTCAACATCGGTGCCCAGGCAACCAGGGTATCGGCCAGGCAGCTGGTGGACGATTTCCTGCCGGTGCTGCGCAATGGTGCGCACGAATTGTCGGTGCTGCTGCCTTGAATGGCGGCAAACGTGCGGTTGGCGCAGTGCCGGGTTTGCCCGCCATGCAACGCAGGCCAGGCGGCGGCGTCCGGCAACAACGCGGCTATGAGGCTATGAGGCTACGAGGCTACGAGGCTGCAAGGCGACGCAGCCTTGCTTTCAGTAACTGAGCGAGTAGCGGGTGCCGCGATAATTCAGGATGGCGGACTTGGGCAAAAGGCGTTCCAGTGTCAAACCCGGTTCGACCAGCTCGCCTTCGCGGGTGAGGCGATTGTTGATCAATGCAGAGCGCTCGGTGGCATCAGGCGTGTAGATGTAGCCATTGATCGTCACCGCTGGAATGTCGCGTTGCAGGCTTTCCGGCAATTCACGCAACGAGGGCACGCGGGCAGACGCCGGCGATGGTAATACCGATGCCGTTTCGCTGGCGGCAGCTGCGCTTGCTGGCTTGCTGCCGGTCGTGGCGGCGCCGGCGTTTTCGGTTGCCTTTGGGCGCGCGGCCGGCTGGTCCTTGCGCGCGCTTGCCGCAGCGATGGAAGGCGCAGGCGCAGGCGCAGGCTTTGACGTAACCGACGAGGCAGGCGCTGCAGCACCGGGCATTGCAACACCGGTCGGCGCAGGCATGGCCGATCTGGCAGGTGTTTGGCCGGCCTGGTTTTCTGCAGGGACGAAGCCTTCGGGCGGCCTGGCCAGTTGTTCATCGAGCTTGAAATGCGAAGTCGCTGCCGGCAATGCCACGGCCGGCGGCGTGGCATCGGCAAACACGAGCGCTTGCGGCGCCGGCTGATGCCACCAGGCCAGTGCAGCGGCCAGAGCCAGGCCCAGCACGGTCAGCACGCCCAGCAAGATAGCGAGCAGCTTTTTCGATGCCGCCACATGGGCCGACGGCGGTGCGGCGCCCATGGTCTGCACATGCACATTGGGCACACTGCCCAGCGCCCGTTCCGCTTCGGCTTTCCTGAGTGCGTCGAGGATATACGACATGGCTAGTTTTCCCGTACCGCAGTGGTGCTTGCCGCGGCGCGCAATTGCGGTTCGCGGATACCGGCAACCTGATTGAGTGACATGAGCGTCCTTGGCCCGGCAATGCCATCGGCCAGCAAGCCACGCGCCTGCTGGTACTGGCGCAGCTGCAGGCTCAGCGCCTCGTCGAACACGCGCGCAGGTGCCTGCGCAGCTGGCAGGCCAGCCGAGCTGCCAAGCGACGCTGCGCCGGCCAGCTGGCGCGCCAGCCATTCGACATCGGCGCCCTGGTCGCCGACCTTGAGCCGTTCGCGAAACCCTTGCGGCGCGCGCCAGAAGGTGGCAAATTCACCGCTGAAAACCTTCTCCAGCGCGGCAAGGCTGATCGACTGCGGCTGTCCATCGATGCGCAGCGTGGCCTGGCTCGCGGCCAGTTCCAGCAACAGCACCGGACGAACCTGGCGCTGCGCATCGCGCAACCCAAGCACGGCAGGACGATTCAACTGACGCAGTTCGGCCAGGCCGCCACGCCCTGCATAACAATGCAGGCCGGCGATCTGGGCGGCAGTGCAAGGTTCTCCGGCAGCCAGAGTGGCGCCCCAGTATGTGGCCAGTGCCGGCAACAATGCGCTGGTGGCCTGGACCGGTTCGCGCTTGAGCCAGTTGTCGGCAGCCAGCGGTGGCTGCGCATTGACGGCGCTGGCGGCCTCGGCGCCGGCCACGACCGTGGAGGAGGCCGCTGGCAGGGTTGCCGCTGCCTGCGTGCCAGCGGTGGCTGAAGCCGTTGCCGGCGTTGTTCCGGCGGCCTGGGGCAAAGGCGTTGCCGCGCCTGGCGCTGCGGCTGCAAACGAAGCGCTCGCGGACCGGCCTGCCGTGGCCGCACCTTTTGCCTGGCCGAGTCTCGTGGAAGAAACCAGCGCCGTATTCGGGCCCGGCTCATTTGGCGCAGCCGCCGCAAGCCTGTTCGGGAAAATCCCTGCCAGGCGCCCGCTTGACTGCATGTCGTATGCCAGCACAAGCAACACCACCAGCGCGCCAGCCCCGCCAACAGCACCGATGGCAGCCGCGCGCCACCAGTGGCCGGGCCTGGGCTGCCTGCCCTCTTCTGCAGCACCGAAGACTTCCCGCGCGGCGCGCCTGACCACCTGCGCGCTGACCTGGTGGCGGCCCTGGGTGTATGCACCGAGCAAGGCGCGATCGCAAAGCAGGTTGATGCGCCGTGGCACGCCAGCGCACAGCCTGTGGATCAGCCGCATGGTTGCCGCGCTGAACGGATTGGCGCCACCGCCGCCGGCCACGGCAAGCCGGTGCTTGATGTACAACGCGGTTTCCTCGCGTGACAGCGGCCCGAGATGGAAGCGTGCAATGATGCGTTGCGCCAGCTGCTCCAGTTCCGGCCGCGCCACCATCGCGCGCAGCTCCGGCTGGCCGATCAGGATGATCTGCAGCAGCTTCGACTGGCTGGTTTCGAGATTGGTCAGCAGGCGCAGCTGTTCGAGCACATCGGCGGTGAGGTTTTGCGCTTCGTCGATGATCAGCACATTCTTGCCACCGGCCGCGTGGCTGGCCAGCAGATGCGCATTGAGCGCGTTGAAATAATGGTTCAGCGTCGGCAGCTGATTCGCGTCGCCATTTTCCGCGCCGATGGCGATGCCGAATTCCGCACAGATGGTTTGCAGCAGTTCCAGCACGGTGAGGCGCGGATTGAAAATGTAGGCAACCTTGCAGTCGGCAGGAATCTGTTCGAGGAAGCAGCGGCAGACGGTGGTTTTGCCGGCGCCGATCTCGCCGGTCAACAGCACGATGCCGCCGCCGCTGCCCACCCCATACAGCAGGTGCGCCAGCGCTTCGCGATGGCGCTCGCTCATGAACAGGTAGCGCGGATCGGGCGCAATCGTGAACGGCGCCTGGGCAAGGCGAAAGAATGGCAGGTACATGGTCATCGCGCGGCGGTCTTCATGTCGGGGTCGACATTGCCGGCATGTCCGGCTTGCCTGCGGCGATGGTTTCGACCGCATTTTCGGCAGCGTGGGCAGCGTTGGCGGTGTCGGCAATCTTGCGCAACACATGGGCGGCGGCGACAAAGCCGAAACTGGCCGTGACGGCGACCGACGATCCATAACCGGCACAGTTCAGGCCGGTGAACCCATTTGCCCCCTGACCGCTGCGCCCGGACTGCACAGGCCCTTCCTGCGGCCCGCCGGCCAGTCCCGGCATGGCCAGTGGCTCGGTGGAAAACACCGCATCGATATGAAACTTGTTGCGTGTGCCGCGCGGGAAACCATGCAGGGCGCGCAACCGTTTGCGCACGCGCGCCAGCAACGGTTCCTGCTCGGTGCGGCACAGGTCGCGCACTTCGATTTTGGTCGGGTCGGTCTGCCCACCGGCGCCACCGATGGTCGTCAACGACATGCCCTGGGCCCGGCAATAGGCAATCAGCGCCACCTTGGCACGCACATCGTCGATGGCGTCGATGATGTGATCGAACTGGCCGCCGCCAACCATGGCGGCGACATTGTCTTCGGTGAGGAATTCTTCCACGCAGTGCACGCTGCAAAACGGATTGATCAGCGCAATGCGCTGCGCCAGTGCATCGACCTTGGCCATGCCCAAGGTATCGCTGAGCGCATGGATCTGGAGGTTGACATTCGATTCGGCCAGGTTGTCCAGGTCGATCATGGTAATGTGGCCCACCGCACTGCGTGCCAGCGCTTCGACGATCCAGGAACCCACGCCGCCCACACCGATGACGCACACGCGCGCGGCACGAAAACCAGCCAGCGCCGGTGCGCCATACAAACGCGCGACACCGCCAAAGCGGCGCTCGAAGTCGATTCCGCTGCCGTCAACGTCGTTGCCGGCGCTGGCGCCGCTGGCGCACACAGCAGGTGACGCTGCTGAAGAGTTGGCGGCCGGGACTGTCGTCGGGACATCGGCCGGTACCGGCGGGGTAGAGATAAGTTGGTCCATGTTGCCATTCTAGCGGACCGGCAGTGCAAGCGGCAGGTCGACCGACGGTGCATTGGCCGTGCATCGACGGTGATGCGGCATGGGTTCGGCCGTGAGCGGATAGTCAATGCGCTGCAAGCTGGCAGCGGATCGGCTGTGATTCGACTGTTATTCGGCTTTGGCTCAACTGTAACTCGGCTGTAACTCGGCTGTAATTCAACCGTGATTCAACTGTGGTTCAACCGGATTTGAACCGTGATTCGGCGGTGATTCGGCTGCAACAGAACCAAAAACAGCGCTTGCTCTAAAATGGTCTGCAAAAAAGGAAGCCACCATGAACCAGGATCGTCCCGACCATTCCACAAACGCCCAGCCAGCTGGCGCAACGCTGGCCGACCAGCGCAAGGACTACAGCCGCGCCAGCCTGAGCGAGGACGATGTCGCCGCCGATCCGCTGCTGCAGTTCTCGCGCTGGTTCGAACAGGCGCAGGCGGCACAACTGGCAGAGCCCAATGCCATGAGCCTGGCGACTGTCGGCGCAGATGGCCGCCCTTCTTCACGCATCGTGCTGATCAAGCAGTTCGGTGCCGACGGCTTTACCTGGTACACCAGCTATGCAAGCCGCAAGGCGGCGCAACTGGAGAGCCGCAGCCCGGATGGACGGCTGGCGCATCCCTTTGCAGCCTTGCTGTTTCACTGGGTGGAACTGGAACGCCAGGTGCGCATCGAGGGCCGGGTCGAGCGGGTACCGGCGCAGCAAAGCGATGCCTATTTCCACAGCCGGCCGCTGGCAAGCCGCCTGGGCGCCATCGCTTCGCGGCAAAGCAGCGGGGTGGCCAACCGCGCCACGCTGGAACAGCAATATGCCCAGGCGCAGGAGCGATCCGGCGATCATCCACAACGCCCATCGGACTGGGGCGGCTATCGGCTGGTACCAGACTATTTCGAATTCTGGCAGGGACGCCGCTCGCGCCTGCACGACCGCATCAGTTATGCACGCCAGGCAGACGGCCACTGGGATCGACAGCGTTTGCAGCCCTGAACCTGCTGCCGCGAACGGATCAACCGGATTCGACACCGCAAACATGCCAGGCCGCACAGGATTGCCGGCCGGTGCCTGCCCGGTTGAAGACATTGTCGACCAGGCCGGCCGCCGGTCGACACTAGCAACTGCGTGCGCGCCGCGACACAATCGATTGAGCATTGCCAGAAATACACCAGTTTTGCTTGCGTCGCCGACGCTTTTCTGTCAACGTCTACACGCAACCATCAGTCTCCACCATCAGATTTGAAAGTGACCAACGCTCGCAGGGGAAACCATGTTCTGGGAAAAAAAACTCGACAGCTGGGTAGACAATATCCGCGCCCACACATCGCTGCCATTACGACTGCAATTATGGAACGGCCGCCAGTATGATTTCGGTACGCAGGCTCCGCAGGTGACCATCTCGGTGCCCGATGTTTCCGCCATTGCCTATCTGCTGCGACCTTCGCTGGCCAACCTCGGCAAGGCCTATGTCGAAGGCATGATCCAGGTCGAAGGCCGGGTCAACGAGATCATCGGCGTGGCCAATGCGCTGGCATCGAACACCCTTACCCGCCGCCATGCCCTGCCCTGGCACAATCCATTTCGCCACACGCGGCGCAAGGATGCCGAAGCCATCCAGTATCACTACGACGTATCGAATGCGTTCTACCAGGCCTTCCTCGACGAGAACATGGTCTACTCCTGCGCCTATTTCGAAAATGGCGATGAAGACCTGGCCACTGCCCAGATCAGGAAGATCGATCACATCCTCACCAAGATCGGTGTGCAGCCTGGCGACACGCTGCTCGACATCGGCTGTGGCTGGGGTGCACTGGTCATGCGGGCAGCCAGCAAATTCGGCGCGCGCTGTGTCGGCGTGACTTTGGCGAAGAACCAGCACAGCCTGGCAGTCGAACGCGTGGCGCGCGCCGGGCTCAGTAGCCGCATCGACATCCGCCTGCAGGATTACCGGGACGTCACCGGCGTCTTCAAGCGCATCACCAGCGTCGGCATGTTCGAACATGTTGGTGTGCAAAACCTGCCGGCGTACTTCGCCAAGATCAATACGCTGCTTGCCGACGGCGGCCTGGCCATGAACCACGGCATTACCAGCACCAACGTCGACAATGGCGAGACGCCCTATGGCGGTGGCAGGTTCATCGAGACCTATGTGTTTCCGCAGGGCGAACTGCCGCACATCGGCAATGTCCTCAGGGCCATGCAGCAGGGTGGACTGGAAGCGCTCGATGTGGAAAACCTGCGCCGGCACTATGCAAGAACCTGCGAGCTGTGGGCCGACAATTTCGAAGCCAACGCAGAGACGATTCATGGCCTGGTCGACGAAAAAAAATTTCGTATCTGGCGCGTCTATCTCGCCGGCTGCGCCTATGCCTTCGGCGCGGACTGGATTTCGCTGAACCAGATCGTCTGTGGCAAGGCTGCCGCACGGGTGACGCAATTGCCGTGGTCGAGAAAATACATGTACCCTTCAAGCAATGCGCGTTGAGCGGCGATGATGCCCGGCTTGATCGCGCGCAGGGTGGTTGCCATTGAGGCCACGGTGACTTTACAGAAGCCGTGGCAGCTCTTATTGTGCTGGTCTTAACTTCACGGAGAATCTCATGCAGGCAATCGGTTACCAACAGGCTGGCGCTCTCGACCGTGACGAGGCGCTGGTCGATATCAAACTGCCCGTCCCGACCCCGGGCCCGCGCGACCTGCTCATCGATGTACGGGCCATTTCGGTCAATCCCGTTGACACCAAGGTGCGGCAAGGCATGGGTGCGGAGGCCGGTCAATGGAAAGTGCTGGGATGGGATGCAGCCGGCGTGGTCAGCGCCGTGGGTAGCGAAGTGACCTTGTTCCAGCCTGGTGACGATGTGTTCTACGCCGGCGCGCTGGGCCGGCCCGGCACCAATGCCCAATTTCACCTGGTTGATGAGCGCATCGTCGGCGTCAAGCCAAAGACGCTGAACTGGGCCAATGCGGCGGCCATGCCGCTGACGTCGATCACCGCCTGGGAAGCGTTGTTCGACCGCTTGCGTGTCGACCAGCCGGTCGCTGGCGCGGCCAATGCCATCCTGATCATCGGCGGCGCCGGCGGCGTTGGTTCGATTGCCATTCAGCTGGCACGGGCATTGACCGGCCTGACCGTCATCACCACGGCATCGCGCCCGGAAACGGTGGAATGGGTCAGGCAGATGGGCGCCCATCATGTCATCGATCATCGCCAGCCACTGGCGGCGCAAGTCGAAGCACTCGGCCTGGGCGCACCGGCGTTCGTGTTTTCCACCACCCAGACCGGCCAGCATCTGGACCAGATTGCCGAGTTGATTGCACCGCAAGGCCGCTTTGTCCTCATCGACGATCCCGCCACGCTCGACGTCAACCGCTTCAAACGCAAGTCGGTATCGATTCATTGGGAATTCATGTTCACGCGTTCGATGTGGGCGACCGAGGACATGGCTGCGCAAGGCAAGCTGCTGGGCGAAGTCTCGCGATTGCTTGACGAAGGCCGGCTGCGCAGCACCATGACGCAAAAACACACGCCGATCAATGCCGCCAACCTGAAGCAGGTGCATGCCTTGCTGGAAAGCGGCAAGGCATGCGGAAAGATCGTGCTGGAAGGATTTGGCGAAGCAGGCGCTTGATGTCAGCGTCTGCAACGCCGCCCAGGCGGTAAAGTTTGCTGCGCGCCGTCGCCCCGGTGCGCAGCAAACAAGCCATCAATGGTTTTCCAGTCCAAGCTCGGCAAGCATGCCGTAGTAGCCTTTTTGCGGATCGGCGTCACAGGGTAGCGCAGCCATGTGAAATGCCATGGACTGCGCCAGATCGGTTGGCAGATAGCCAGTGGCCGCGATGACCATTTTTAAATACGCTTCGATGATGGGCAGCTTGGCATTGCGTTGCACGCATGCATTGATCTCTTCGACGACAACGGCACTGATCGGGTTTTGATCCAGTTTCAGTTTCGTCAAATGATGGTTTTCCTGTAAAGCCAGCAGCAATGCCATGGCACCTGCATCGGCAATATCATTGGCGCTCAAGTCCAGCGCCCGCAGGACGGTGTTCTTTCGCAGTGCCGACGCCATGCAGAACGCACCTTCGTTGCGAATGGTGTCAGGACCTCGATGGTTGGCAGCTAGTGCATCGCGCAGCGCATCGGGATCTCGATCCTCAAGCCTTGTCTTTGCTATTGATTTTGCCTGCTCTCTTATCTTCTGGAACCTGATCGGATCATTCAAATCAAAATTCCTCTCCTGGATGGCGTTCGCCAACGTTGAAAAGTTCATCTTGCTCAATTCTCGCACGCTGGTCACCAAGGCAACGCTGGCAACCGGTGGCGACAGGCACAGCCACTGCGCCAATGGCGCGACGTGATAGCCACGAATACGCAACTTGGGCGGTTTCTGCGTTGCCACCAATTCGGCGAGCCCCTCCACATCGTTTTTTTCCAGGCAGGCATTGGCGGCCTGGTCGATCGGCTGACGATAGACAATGAAGTTCGAAGGATTGTTGGCGTGCGACATGGCTTGTCGAACTGGAGTGGTGCGCTGCGGCTGCATGTTGACATTCCCGGTAGGCGATTGATGACGAAGACAATGTTGAAGACAAAGATACTTAGGAACCCAAACGACTTGCTGGCTCCATCCGTCTCCAATGCCATACACCGTTTCAATGCCGAGCAAAAGATCAACTACGGCCTGCATGCCGCAGGCATCTGCAAAACGCTGTGCTTGTTGTCCTTGTTGTCCTTGTTGTCCTTGCCTGCTTGCCTACTTGCCGACCTGCGATCGTCGCTTCGGCCAGGAAAAGTCCACACTGTCGACCAACATTCTCCTGTTAAGGGCGGCTAATTTTTATTTGGCTGAAAACACAGTTGATTTAACGTTCATTTCCAATGACAGCGGCTTTTTTCGCCAACACCATCTCGGGAGGGGAAATCATGAGCAATAGCGGCAAACGAAATCCGGGTCGCAATGCGTTCGATTGGTTTGACGGTCACGATGGATTGGTACTGGATTTCGATTTCATTGCGGCGCGCCTCGGCACGATTCCGGCCAATGAGCACAAGCGCCAGCCACCTGGCAATGATGGCGTTGTGATCGATGCCAACGCCCAACGCCACCGGGACAGTGCCGTTTCCCCGAGTCCTGCGATTGCAGTAGACGCAACATCCCAACGCTTGATGGCGGAGCAGTTTTTTTCCGACACCAGGCGTACAGGCTCACTGCATTGAAAACCAGGAAAGACAATGCAACGGCAATACCCTGCCGTTGCCCGAATTAAATCCTGACGTGGACGGCGGCTTAATTCGGCATCCAGCCACGCGCCCTTACTGCGGCCGTTACCTCATCGGCAAACAGTTGATGAACCAGTGGCGTTGGATGAAGGACGTCGGCGAAGGCATAGCGGTCATCGCGCTGGGCACCGGCAACCAGCGTGTCACGCGTACAGAACAGCGATGAGCCATTGTTGACAGCGCCATTGGTGGCGGCCGAAATCTTGGCGATGTCGCATGCAGCATCGGTTGTATTGACGATGCCATAATTTGCCGGGCTTTGATAAATCAGCTTGAACCAGGCGTTGGCGTCATACAGCAGTATGTCGAGGCTGTTGTCGGCAATGCCTTGGCGCAGCGCAGCGTTGAAGGTATCGGTCAAGTCGTCGAGCAAGGCGCGCGCGTCGGCATTGAGCAGCTGTTGTCCGAGCGGTGTCTGGGAAGCGGTGGGCAAGGTGAGCACCACAACCCGCTTTGCGCCATTGGCAATGAGCTGGCTGCGCACATAGCTGACCAGGTCAGTGGCGGCCTGGGTCATGGCATTTTCAGCGGCAAGGCGTGCCGCTGCTGTGCCCCGCAATGGATTGCTTGTGACAGTTTGCTGAAAAGCGGCCAGCTGGGCAAGGATGTCGTTACTGCCTGCAAAGACAAACACCAGGTCGTTGCCGGCAAAGCGATTGCCGTGTGCCGACAGATGGTTGGCAATTTGCGTGACCACCGGCAGGGTCAGCGCCCCGCTCTGGCTGCCATCTTCATTGCCCACACCATTGGGCGCCGTGACGCGCGCTCCACCTTGCGCGTAGTCGGTGCACGCCGTACGTGGACAGATCAGCCAGGATGCGCGGTCAGGTCCGTAGCCGACGATGTT
The DNA here is from genome assembly GCA_050954505.1 of Janthinobacterium lividum. Classification (GTDB taxonomy): domain Bacteria; phylum Pseudomonadota; class Gammaproteobacteria; order Burkholderiales; family Burkholderiaceae_D; genus JAQGMO01. The sequence goes on along the minus strand of JBPBPY010000169.1, from coordinate 3,735 downwards.
CGGACTGATGCTTTGCCCGGCGCTGGCGGCCAGCAGTTCGATCCAGATCGAAGCGGGGTTGATGGTGAATTTGCCGTTGATGCCATCGGTTGCCGCGGCGTAGGTGCCGGCATCGCTGAGACTGTCGCCGAACAGGATGACGCTGTTGACCGCCGCACTGCTGTCGGCGCCGGTGACGACATTGCTTGTCACCGGCAAGGCTTGCCATTTGCCACCGCAGCCGGCAAGGGAGCCAGCCAGCAAGAATGCCACTATTCGCAGACAACGGTTGAAAGAAATGGGGTTCATCATTTTCCTGTTCAAATCAAACAGCGAGTCATACCTTCCAAGCACCTTGCAAGCATCATGCAAGCACGCGGCTTGCAACCCTGAAAATGCATTCCCGCAGTGCCACACCTGCTGCAGAGGCCAGTGACCTGTTCCGCCTTGCGGTGCCGTGCAGGAACGGCCGCGCACCCGGTGCAATCCCCACACTATATTCCAGAATTCTTGCTTCGACACCGCTGCCTGCCAGGAAACGGCGCCAGAGAATCTGCCTGGCTGCAAGGCACCAGGCTCGGGCAAACGGTGCATCGTGGCGCCACCACCTGTGCTCGGCGGCCCCCCTTGGGAAGGCCAGCGTCACTCAACGGCCATGGCTGCGTTGCCTTGTAGTGCTGGCCTTGTACTGCTCACCTTGTACTGCTCACCTTGTTCTTCTCCCATTGAAGTCTACCGCGCAGATTCCTGGCGCGTCATGCGCTCCATCGCGCCGGCAGAGTCATGGGCGGCGCGGCGCAGGCGGTCGTTGATGCCTTGCCAGGCGCTGTCGCGCGGCGGTGCTTCCAGGATGATCACATCGACGCCGGCCCGGTCCATGGCGCGTAGTGCAGCATACAAGCCAAACGCAAAACCGTCGGCATCGTCGGCAATTGCCTGGCTGGCTTCGGGCATGTTCATGCCCAATGGCAGCCACGAATGGTGGATCATCGCCACGCGCTTTTTCAAGCTGTGCAGGCGTTCCAGCACGGCATCGATTTCTTCGCCAGGCAGCAGGGCCAGCGGGGTGCGCGGCGCATAGTGGGCGTCGAGCGAACCGGAAACGCGCGGTGCGGCAGCGTCGGGCAGCCGCAGCGGCCGGCCCAGCACGTCTTCAATGGCGGCAATGCCGATATGGCCTGGGCGCAGCAGCGCCGGACCAAAGTCGTCCAGGCGGCTCAGGTCGATGATGGTCGACTCGATGCCGACCATGCTCTGGCCACCTTCGAGAATGGCGCCCAGCGGCCCGGCCGGGGGCGAACCGAATTCATCGATCACATGGCGCGCCGTGGTGGGACTGACATGGCCGAATTTGTTTGCCGAAGGGCCGGCGATACCGCCGCGCCCCTGGCGAAATTCACGCAGCAGCGCTTGCGCCACCGGGTGCGAGGGACAACGCAGGCCGACACTGTCCTGCCCGCCGGTCAAGGCCGTGGCCACATGAGGCGCGCGCTGCAGGATCAGCGTCAGCGGACCGGGCCAGAAACATTCGATCAGGCGCCGCGCTTGATCAGGCACCTGCGCGGCCCAGTAGCCGATGTCGGCCTCGGGCGCGAGATGAACGATCACCGGATGGTTTGACGGCCGGCCCTTGGCCGCATAGATGGCCGCCAGCGCTGCCGGGTTCTCGGCATCGGCGCCCAGGCCATACACGGTCTCGGTGGGAAACGCCACCAGCTGCCCCTGTTCCAGCAAACGTGCAGCGGCGACGACCTGTTCTGCGCTGGCATGTTCGTCATTCGACGAGGTCGTGCTTCGTTCCGGATTCATGATGATCTTTCGTCGCTGGCGTTATGCACCAACCGGTTCAGGGCGCGTCGATGCCGAGGATGACGCAGGCCGCTTCGAGGCTGGCCTGCGCCTGCTGCAGTGTCGGCGCAACGAAGGTCACATGGCCCATCTTGCGGCCACGCCGCGCATCGTCCTTGCCGTACAGGTGCAGGTTCGCGCCTGGCAAGGCCAGTATGCGGTCCCAGGCCGGCTCACGGCGGTCTTCATCGCCGGCAGCGGCATTGGCCATACCAGCGCTGCTGGCCGGGTACCAGCAGTCGCCCAAAATGTTGAGCATGACCGCCGGCGAATGCTGGCGCACTTCACCCAATGGCAAGCCAGCCATGGCACGCACTTGCTGGCCGAACTGGCTGGTGATGCAGGCATCCATGGTGTAGTGGCCGCTGTTGTGCGGGCGCGGCGCCATTTCATTGACCACCAGCGAACCATCGCCGAGCACGAAAAATTCAATGCACAGCACGCCTACATAGTCGAGCCGGTTGATGATTTCCAGCGCCGCCGTCTGCGCCTTGGCAGCACATGCCTCATCGACGGAGGGCGCCGGCACCGTGGTGGTAAACAGGATGCCGTCGCGGTGGACGTTTTGCGCCAGCGGATACACCACCGACTGGCCATCGGCACCGCGTGCGGCCAGTACCGAAATCTCGAAGGCCAGCGGCAGCATTTTTTCCAGCACGCAGGGCACGCCCTTGAGTTCGGCAAATGCATGGCGCAAGGCGGCGTGGCCGGCTACCCGTGCCTGGCCCTTGCCGTCGTAACCCATGCGGATGGTTTTCAAAATGCCGGGAAACAGCGTCTGCGGCACGGCATCGATGCCGGCATCGGTCTCGATCACATGGTAGGGCGCGGGCATGACGCCGGAGGCTGCAGCACAGCCGGCAAAAAAGCGTTTTTCCGCTGCCCGGTCCTGGGCGATCGATACATTGGCCGATGTTGGCGCCACATTGATGGCGTGGCCGGTGTCGAGGCTGCCATTGATGCCGGTGCCGCTGGCCAGCAAGGCCAGGCTCTGGGCCGGCACGTTTTCGAATTCGGTGGTCACGGCGCCGCACAGGGCAGCGAGTTCGGCCAGGGCCGCGCCATCGTTGTAGCCGGCGTTGATCAAGCGGTCTGCCGGCTGGCCGGCAGGGCAATCTGCAGCGGGTTCGAGCACCGCCACCTTGTAACCCATGGCTTGGGCGGCGTGGACGAACATGCGCCCAAGCTGGCCGCCACCCATGACGCCAAGCCAGACAGCCGGCTTGGCCGAAGGCAGCACGGTGGCACCTGCCGGGGCAATCAGTTCGCCGCTCATGATGGCAGTGTCATGGCAAGCGCCACGGCAGTTTGCCGCAGGCGGAAGGCTTCAAGCTTTTCAGCCAGGGCGGCATCAGTGAGCGCCAGGATGGCCACTGCAGCCAGCGCGGCATTGGCCGCACCGGCCTCGCCGATGGCAAAGGTCGACACCGGTATGCCTTTGGGCATCTGCACGATCGACAGCAGCGAATCTTCGCCGCGCAGGTATTTCGATGGCACCGGCACGCCCAGCACCGGCACAATGGTCTTGGCCGCGATCATGCCCGGCAAATGCGCCGCACCGCCGGCGCCGGCAATGATGGCGCAAAGGCCACGCCCGCGCGCCGCTTCGGCGTAGGCAAACATCTGGTCCGGCATGCGGTGCGCGGAAACCACGCTGGCTTCATGCGGCACGCCGAATTCCTTCAGGATCGCCACCGCATTCGACATCACTTCCCAGTCGGAAGACGAGCCCATCACCACGCCGACCTTGGGGGCGCAGTGTGCAGTTTGTGCGGATTGATCGGCCGCAGTGCCGGCCGCTTGTACTGCTAACCTCTTGTCGTCACTCATGCTGTGCGCCTGCTCAGTCCTGCAAGCCGTGGCCGGTCAGGCGCTCCAGCGCCTCGCGGTACTTGGCGCCGGTCTTGA
>JBPBPY010000176.1:0-14242 GCA_050954505.1 Janthinobacterium lividum | reverse complement strand
TTTTGCCATTGGCCTGCTGCATGAAATCAAGGCGCTCGGCGTGCAGATCTCGATCGATGATTTCGGTACCGGTTATTCGTCCTTGTCCTACCTGAAGCGCTTCCCGATCGACAAGCTGAAGATCGACCGCTCATTCATTCGCGATATCGGCAGCGACCGCGACGATGCCGCGATTACCCAGGCCATTGTCGCCATGGGACGCAGTCTGGAAATGAAGGTGATTGCCGAGGGCGTGGAAACCGTGGAGCAATTGCGTTTCCTGGAACTGCATCACTGTGATGAAGCACAGGGCTACTGGTTCAGTCATGCACTGGCCGCCGACGCCATGGAAAACGTGCTGTCGCAATATCCGGTGCCGCCGATTTCCTTTCCGTTCAAGCATCACCGGGAAGATGCGCTGGTCTGACCGGTCGCGGTAAAGGGCCGGGCTCGATGGCGCGAGGGCGACATTGCGGTTTGCACATCTTTCCACAGTTCCGTCATAATCGATGACTTGATTTGACGGGAAAACTTCATGCGTATCTTTAATTTCAGCGCAGGCCCTGCGGTCCTGCCCCAGGCAGTCTTGCAGCGCGCCGCCGAGGAAATGCTCGACTGGCACGGCAGCGGCATGTCGGTGATGGAAATGAGCCACCGCGGACGCGAGTTCATCGGCATCGCCGACAAGGCCCAGGCCGATCTGCGTACGCTGCTGGCAATTCCCGACAATTACAAGATACTGTTCCTCCAGGGCGGCGGCATGGCAGAAAACGCCTTGGTGCCAATGAATTTACTCGGCGGCAAAACGGGTCCAAAAACTGGCGCTGACTACATTAATACTGGTGAATGGTCGAAAAAATCGCTGCAGGAAGCAGGTAAATATTGCCGCGTGAATGTTGCCGCATCGGCGGCCGAGCGCAATTTCACCTATGTACCGCCACAGGAGAGCTGGCAGCTCGACCCCAATGCGGCCTACGTGCATGTGTGTACCAATGAAACCATTGGCGGCGTGGAATACAACTTCATTCCCGACACGGGCGAGGTGCCGCTGGTGGCCGACATGTCGTCGCACATCCTCTCGCGCGCAGTGGATGTCTCTCGCTATGGTGTCATCTATGGTGGTGCGCAAAAGAATATTGGACCTGCCGGCCTGACACTGGTGATCGTGCGTGAAGACTTGCTTGACCGCGCCCTGCCGATCACCCCTTCGGCATTCAACTGGACCTTGCAGGCCCAGGCCGATTCAATGCTCAATACACCGCCTACCTATTCGATCTATATTGCCGGGCTGGTATTTGAATGGCTGCTGGCGCAGGGTGGCATTGCGGCAATGGAAAAAACCAATATTGCCAAGGCAGCGCTGCTGTATGACTATCTCGACAGCAGCAATTTCTACAGCAACCCGGTCGCGCCCGGCGACCGTTCGCGGATGAATGTGCCATTCAAGCTGGCCGATGAGTCCCTGAACGATGCTTTTCTCAAGGGCGCCGAAGCAAACCAGATGGTGCAACTCAAGGGGCACCGTGTGGTCGGCGGCATGCGCGCCTCGATCTACAATGCCATGCCGATCGAAGGGGTGATGAGCCTGATTGCCTACATGAAGGAATTCGAGCGCACCAAAGGCTGAAGCGCTGATGCCGCTAACCCCGGCAACGCCGCTGGCAAACCAGGCCTGGAACCGCACAGTCTTCACTCGCATCCATATCAATGCGCGGTTTGTGCGGCTTGCGCAGGCTGCTAGCGGTTGCGCCCTGCTCTGCCGCCACGGCCGCCATCACCGCGTGGGCCGTTGCCGCGCCAGCCATGCCCTCCCCAGCCGTTGCCGGGACCACGTCCGCCATGCCAGTGATCGGGGCGATAACCACCGGAGCGGTAATTGAAATTGAACCACAAGGGCGCGTGTTGGTAAACCGGGCCAGGTACGTAGTAGCTGCCGGGGGCATAATAGACGTCGGGATTGACCGCGTAGCCCTGCTGCATCTCAGTTGCCGGCGTACCATAGGCTGGCTGATAAGCTCCATACGGTTGCTCGTATACTGCGCAACCGGTCAATGCAAAAAGCAGCAAGGCAACCAGTGCAAGATATTGCACCAGCTTCCTGGAATGACGGAAATTGTCCATGCACCGAGTATGCATTCGTGCAGCCTGCATGGCGACGGCAATTACGCATGCTTACAATTTGCCTTGCCACAATGACCGACACGCAGGACTTCCCGGGGCCTTCCCAGCGCCACAGCGCCAAGATAAACGTTGCTTCATAACTCCACCAGCACAGCTCTTGTGCTCCTGCATTGCAGTACCCCGAATCGAACACGACTGCGGCGACCACTGCTGAACAAAGCCGGAGAGTGGCTTCGCCGCAGAATCAGATCCCGATACGTTCAAGAATGGCGCCGAGTTCCCGCAGCACCGGCTCCAGACGCGGATGATCGACTGCAAACCTGGCAGAAATTTCCTGCGTGCGTTGTGCCAGTCCTGGCTGTTCATCCGGCAGGCCGGACGCGTTTGTGCTTGCCAGTGGCGCAGCCGAGATGTCCGTTTCCGCTTCACCAGCCGGCCATGCCGGCTGCTCCTGGCCACGTTCTGCCAAGGCCAGTTTGTGCTGAATCTCTTGTTCCAGTTGCAATAACATGCGCTGCAATTCCGGATCGGAGGTCGATGTATTGGCCAGGTCGGCACGTAGCTGGCTCAGGCTTTGTTTCAGGTTTTCAGTATCCATTTTTTCGGCTTTGTCATCATGCCAGTCTTGCTGGCGTCATGATCAGCATACTCCGAAGCAGTGTCATGTTGCCTGCGCTGAAACAAAAAAACCCGAAGCCTTCGGCTCTCGGGTTTTTTTGTTTCAGCAGTTCAACCACCTGGTCAACCATCCAATTCAACCACTTGGTTCAAGCACCTTCAGGGTACCAACAAATGCCACGCCTTGATTGCCGTAGCAGGTACGGCACGTGGCTCAAGGTTTCGTACTTATTCGCCTTCCTTGATTTCCTTGACTTCCTTGACCTTTTTCGCCGCAGCGTCGCCCTTGATGGCACCAAGTTCCGGCACGCCGAGCGAAACGCGCACCTTGTTCTCGATTTCGCGTGCCAATTCGGGACGTTCCTTGAGATAGTTGCGTGCGTTGTCCTTGCCCTGGCCAATGCGTTCGCCATTGTAGCTGTACCAGGCACCGGACTTTTCGACGATCTTTTCTTCCGAACCGAGGTCAAGGATTTCGCCTTCGCGCGAAGTGCCTTCTCCGTACAAGATATCGAAATGCGCTTCGCGGAACGGCGGCGCAATCTTGTTCTTGACAACTTTGACCTTGGTTTCATTACCAATGACTTCATCGCCCGACTTGATCGAACCGGTGCGGCGGATGTCGAGACGAACCGATGCATAGAATTTCAATGCATTCCCGCCCGTGGTGGTTTCCGGATTGCCGAACATGACACCGATCTTCATGCGGATCTGGTTGATGAAAATGACCAGCGTGTTGGTGCGGTTGATCGAACCAGTCAGCTTGCGCAGCGCCTGGGACATCAAACGGGCTTGCAGGCCCGGCAATGAGTCACCCATGTCGCCTTCGATTTCAGCACGCGGCGTCAATGCTGCCACCGAATCGATGACGATCAGGTCGACGCTGCCGGAACGCACCAGCGCATCGGTAATTTCCAGCGCCTGTTCGCCCGTGTCAGGCTGCGAGATGAGCAGGTCGGAAAGGTTCACGCCCAGCTTTTGCGCATAGCCGACATCGAGTGCATGCTCGGCATCGATGAAGGCACAGGTGCCACCCAGCTTTTGCATTTCAGCAATGGTCTGCAAGGTCAGCGTGGTCTTGCCCGAAGATTCCGGACCATAGATTTCAACCACCCGGCCGCGCGGCAAGCCACCGACACCCAGTGCGATGTCCAGGCCCAGCGAACCGGTTGACACGACTTGCACCTCTTCCACCGGTGCGCCGTCGGCCATGCGCATGACCGAACCCTTGCCGAATTGCTTTTCGATTTGCGCCAGCGCAGCGGCAAGAGCCTTGCTCTTGTCGGCGCCCGTCACAGCTTTTCTTTCTTCCATATCGTTATCCTTGGCTGGTGCTGCAGTTGAACGTCGCCGCTGATGCAGCAGTAGATTGTTATTGCTGGCGCTGACACATTGCACAACCATTGCACAACGTCAGTAAGGAATGCCCGCCGAAGCCTGTGAAGACCCGGCAGAATGTGCGCAACTTGCTCGCCGATTCCGGTACAACCAGTACTGTATAAAAAAACAGTCCTTTATGCAAGCTGAACTTCACTTCTGGATCAAATACAACGCAAATTCTTTTGTGCAACCATTGCATGGTCAATGCGGCAGAAATGCTACATGACTGCAACCTGCAAGAAATAACTCGGGCATGGCCCTGCCTGTGCCCGGGCAACCATCCCGCGCCGGGCAGGACCACCGGACTGGCCATCCCTGTCCAGTATTTCGCCAGGCCGCCTTACTGCGCCGGCCCCATTCCATTTCATGCCGGACTATTTTTCGGCTTGCATTGCTGACATCAGCAAAACGACCTAGACTATAACAATAATAATCAAAGAGACACTGTGACCATGCGTATCCTCCTTGCCGAAGATGACAGCGTGCTGGCCGATGGATTGACGCGCTCGCTGCGCCAGTCAGGCTATGCCACCGACTGCGTCAAAAATGGTCTGGAAGCCGACTCTGCCCTGGCGATACAGGATTTCGATCTGCTTATCCTCGATCTGGGGTTGCCGAAGCTGCCGGGGCTCGATGTGCTGAAAAAACTGCGCGCCCGCAATTCCCATCTGCCAGTGCTGATCCTGACCGCCGCCGATACGGTCGAGCAGCGCGTCAACTGCCTGGACCTCGGCGCCGACGACTTCATGGCCAAACCGTTTGCATTGTCCGAACTCGAGGCGCGTGTGCGGGCGCTGACGCGGCGCGGTGCAGGCGGCGGTTCGGCCGTCATTCGCCATGGTCCCTTGAATTATGACCAGGTCGGGCGGATTGCCTACCTGAATGAGCAAATGCTCGACTTGTCGGCGCGCGAGCTCGGCCTGCTCGAAGTGCTGCTGCTGCGCACCGGCCGGCTGGTGTCGAAGGAGCAGCTGGTCGACCATCTGTGTGAATGGGGCGAGGAAGTCAGCAACAATGCCATCGAAGTCTATGTGCATCGCCTGCGCAAGAAAATCGAGGTTGGCGGCGTGCGCATTGCAACCGTGCGCGGTCTGGGCTATTGCATGGAAAAATTTTCCGACGCCGCACTGCAAGCCGTGCCGGCTGCCGGCTGACCTGAGCCGATGAGCCGCGTTGTCGATGGCGCCCCGGGATCGCCTGCGCCTGCGGGGGCGCCTGCCGCCTGCATGGCCTTTGCCGACCTCGCCGGCGCCGACGGCTTTGCCGGCGGCCAGCAGGAAGAGCCGGTACAGCGCTCGCTGTTTGGCGAGATCCTGGACTGGATGCTGGTGCCGCTGCTGCTGCTGTGGCCCGTCAGTATTGCGATCACCTACCTGGTGGCCAAGTCGCTGGCCAACCAGCCTTTCGACCGCGCACTCGATGACCGCGTGACTGTGCTGGCGCAGCAGGTCAAGCAGGTCGATGGCCGCATCATGACCAACCTGCCCGGCTCGGCGCGCGATATCCTGCGCGCCGACGATGTCGACAATGTGTATTACCAGGTCACGCTGCCTGGTGGCGAAGTCATCGATGGTGACCGCGACATGCCGGCACCGGCGGAGGAAGACCGGCCGCAGCCCTGGTCGGTACAACTGCGTTACGACAGCATGCGCAATGCCGAGGTGCGCATCGCCTACACCTACGTCAATCTGCAGCATGGACAGCCGGGCCAGCCGGCCGCGGCATCCGCCACGGCCCCCGGTGCGGCACCGCGGCTGGTGCTGGTGCAAGTCGGCGAAACGCTCGACAAGCGCCTGCAGCTGGCCAACCAGATCATCAAGGGCGTGATCCTGCCGGAATTCATCATCTTGCCGGTGGCGCTGGCATTGATCTGGTTTGCGCTCTCGCGCGGCCTGTCGCCGCTGGCCGAACTGCAGCGCCACATCCGTGCGCGCCGCTCCGACGATCTCAGCCCGATTGCGGCCAACCAGGTGCCGGAGGAAATTGCACCGCTGGTCAGTTCCCTCAACGACCTGCTCGGGCGGCTGTCGCAAAGCATCCAGCTGCAAAAACGTTTCATCGCCGACGCTGCCCACCAGATGAAGACGCCCCTGGCCGGCATGCGCATGCAGTCCGAACTGGCGCTGCGCCAGACCAGCCAGGATGAAATCCACCGTTCGCTGATGCAGTTGTCGAAGAGTTCGCAGGCGGCCACCCGCCTGGTGAACCAGTTGCTGGCGCTGGCGCGGGCGGAAAACCAGGACCCGCATGGCCCGCCGTTCGTCGAGGTCGAGCTGTCGGCACTGGCGCGCGAGGTCACGCATGACTGGTTCCAGCTGTCGCGCACGCGCGGCATCGACCTGGGCCTGGAAGCGCCTGACCAGCCTGTCAATGTGCTGGGCGACCCGACCATGTTGCGCGAACTGCTCAAGAACCTGCTCGACAATGCCCTGCACTACACGCCGTCGAATGGCACCGTGACAGTGCGGGTGCGCGCCGACCAGACGCGCAAGCTGGCACTGCTGGAAGTTGAAGACACCGGCCCGGGCATTGCCGCAGCGGAGCGCAGCCATGTCTTCGAACGCTTCTACCGCATCCTTGGCAACCAGCAAAGCGGCAGCGGACTGGGCCTGGCCATCGTGCGCGAGATCGCCAAGCAGCATGGCGCCACCGTCGACCTGTACAACAACCGCCACTGCGCTGATGCACGATTTCCCGGCTCGCTGTTTCGCGTTTCGCTGGCGCAGAGCCAAGATGGCCACGGTAGCGCCGCTTCATGATGTCCCCAGCCGACCCGGGCCAATCCTCCTTGCCGCCAGCGCCCGATGCGCGCCGCGCCGCGCACTGGCGAGCCACGCGCAGGCTCACGGCCGTCCTGCTGTCCTGCTGGTTCCTGATCACCTTTCCCATGATTTTTTTCGCCCGCCAGCTGGCAGGTGTCGTGCTGTTCGGCTGGCCACTGTCGTTCTACATGGCGGCCCAGGGCGCCATCCTCGCCTATGTGCTGATCATCGGTATCTATGCCTGGCGCATGCGCTGCCTGGACCGCCGCTTTCATGATGGAGGCGGCCATGGATGATGCAAGCCATCGCGGCACTGCAGGAGCGGTGAGTGCCACACGCGCCACCACGCGCCTGTTCTCCCGCCGCCTGGGGCGCTACTACAGCTGGTACACGCTGGGCTGCGTGCTGTTCCTGCTTGCGCTGGCCACGCTGGAAAAGGAAGGCGTGCCGCGGGCCTGGATCGGTTATGTGTTCATCTTCTCGACCATCGTGCTGTATGCCGGCATCGGCGTCATCAGCCGCACCTCGGACGTCACCGAATACTATGTTGCGGGCCGCCGTGTGCCGGCAATCTTCAACGGCATGGCCACGGCCGCCGACTGGATTTCCGCCGCCAGTTTCATCAGCCTGGCGGGCGGACTGTACCTGCAGGGCTTCGATGGCCTGGCCTACATCATGGGCTGGACCGGTGGCTATTGCCTGGTGGCGCTGCTGATCGCGCCTTACCTGCGCAAGTTCGGCCAGTACACCATCCCGGACTTCCTGGCAGCGCGCTACCAGGGGCGCGGCAACGGCAACCTGGTGCGTTTCATCGCCGTCGGCGCCACCATCATCATTTCCTTCACTTATGTCGTGGCGCAGATCTATGGCGTGGGCTTGATCACCTCGCGTTTTACCGGCATCGATTTTTCCGTCGGCATTTTCCTCGGCCTGGCCAGCATCCTGGTGTGCTCGTTCCTGGGTGGCATGCGTGCCATCACCTGGACCCAGGTAGCGCAGTACATCATCATCGTCATTGCCTACATGATTCCGGTGGTCTGGCTCTCGGCCAAGCACACCAGCATTCCGGTGCCGCAAATTGCCTATGGTACCGCGCTGCAAAAACTCGGCGAGCGTGAAAAGGTGCTGGCGCACGATCCGGGCGAAATTGCCGTCCGCGCCATCTACCAGCAGCGCGCCGATGAGTTCGGGCGCCGCATCGCTACCCTGCCGCAATCCTGGGATGAGGGTCGGGCCGACCTGCAACGCAGAATCGACTCGCTGCAACGCGGCAATGCATCCCTGATCGACATCCGCGCTGCCAGCCGCGAACTGGCCAGCTATCCCAAGACACCGGCCGATGCACGCCGGCTGTGGCAGGAAATGCGCGGACTCAACCTGGCACGCGCCAAGCCGGTGACCGTGCACAGCCAGCCGTTCGCGGGCGGCGTCACGGATACGCCGGGCGCTGCCGCAGCGTCCGACAGCAAGCGCAACAACTTCCTGGCGCTGGTGCTGTGCCTGATGATGGGTACGGCGGCGCTGCCGCATATCCTGGTGCGCTACTACACCACGCCATCGGTCGACGAAGCACGCGTCTCGGTGTTCTGGACACTGTTCTTCATCATGCTGGTGTACACGGCAGTGCCGGCACTGGCGGTGCTGGTCAAATACGATATCTACACCTCGCTGGTGGGCAGCGATTTTTCCCACCTGCCTTCGTGGGTATCGTATTGGGCCAATATCGACCGGCAAAATCCGCTCGTCTCGATTGTCGACATCAACCACGACGGCATCGTCCAGCTGGCTGAAATTGCCCTCGATGGCGACATGGTGGTGCTGGCCACACCGGAAATCGCCGGCCTGCCCTATGTCATTTCGGGACTGATTGCGGCCGGTGGCCTGGCCGCCGCATTGTCGACGGCCGACGGCCTGCTGCTGACGATTTCCAATGCGCTGTCGCATGACACCTATTTCCGTACGGTCGAACCGACTGCCTCGACCCAGAAACGGGTGACCATTTCGAAGTTGCTGCTGCTGGTGGTGGCCCTGGTGGCGGCCTATGCCGCAACCCTCAAGCCGGGCGATATCCTGTCGCTGGTCGGCGCCGCATTTTCGCTGGCCGGGTCGACCCTGTTCCCGGTACTGGTGATGGGGGTGTTCTGGCGCCGGGCCAACCATCATGGTGCGGTGGCAGCCATGCTGAGCGGCTTTGCCGTGTGCGCCTGGTACATGGCGCGCACCAATCCGGCGCTTGGCGGCGCCACGATCAACCAATGGTTTCACATCGCGCCCATCTCGGCCGGCGTCTTCGGTGTACCGGCCGGCTTCCTGGCCCTGATTGCAGTGAGCCTGCTGACGCCGGCGCCCGACCAGCGCACCCAGGCGCTGGTCGACCATCTGCGCTCACCTTGATGATCAGATGATATGGATCATGGCCGCCAAAATAAAGTTGAAATAAACCTGCAGGGACGATGGGATGCTGGCATGTTTCTTGATACGATAAGCTCACGCGTTGGCAGTGCGGACGAAGTGCTGACGCACTGATGACGCATTGATGACGCATTGATGATTCTCCCATGAAGAATATCTTCCTGGGCACGGTAGACAAAAGCCGGCGTGGCAGCCATGCTTCGAGTACGGCGATCCCCATCCAGGCCGCCAACGGTGCTCCGTATTTTGCCCGGTGCTTTGATTACCGCCACATTGACCAATAAGATTTCACATAAGCCATGGCTCAATTTTTTGATGAAATGTATCTCGAAGGCTCGGCCGAAGTGCGCGACCATTATCGTGAGTTTGCCGCCTGGCTCGCAGAGCAGTCGCCGGCAACGATCGAACGCAAGCGCGCCGAGGCCGACCTGATCTTTCGTCGGGTCGGCATCACCTTTGCCGTGTATGGCAATGATGCCGGCACCGAGCGGCTGATCCCCTTCGACATCATTTCGCGCATCATCACGGCCGCGGAATGGAGCGGCTTGCAAAAGGGCCTGGTCCAGCGCGTCAACGCGCTCAACATGTTCCTGCATGATATTTACCACGACCAGAACATCATCAAGGCCGGGGTGATCCCTGCAGAGCAGATCTACAACAACGCCCAGTATCGTCCCGAGATGCAGGGCGTCAATGTGGCTTCCGACATCTATGCCCACATTGCCGGAGTCGATATCGTCCGTGCCGGCGCCGGTGAATTCTACGTTCTCGAAGACAATCTGCGTGTGCCGTCGGGGGTGTCGTACATGCTGGAAGACCGCAAGATGATGATGCGGCTGTTTCCCGAACTGTTTGCCCGCTACCAGGTCGCGCCGGTGGCGCACTATCCCGACCTCCTGCTCGACAATCTACGTTCGGTGGCACCGATCGGCGTGACCGACCCGACCATCGTGGTCATGACCCCGGGCATGTACAACTCGGCGTACTTCGAGCACGCTTTCCTGGCCCAGCAAATGGGTGTCGAACTGGTCGAGGGCCAAGACCTGTTCGTCGATGAAGACGAAGTCTGGATGCGAACCACGCGTGGTCCGAAACGGGTCGACGTGATCTATCGCCGCATCGACGACGACTATCTCGACCCGCTGGCCTTCCGTGCCGACTCCTCGCTGGGCGTGCCGGGGCTGCTGGAAGTCTACCGCAATGGCCGCGTCACGCTGGCCAACGCAATCGGCACCGGCGTGGCGGACGACAAATCGATTTATCCGTATGTTCCCGACATGATCCGGTTTTATCTGTCGGAAGAACCGATACTCAACAACGTGCCGACCTACCAGTGCCGCAAGAAGGACGATCTGTCGTACACCCTGGCCAATCTGGAAAAGCTGGTGGTCAAGGAAGTCCATGGTGCCGGTGGTTATGGCATGCTGGTCGGACCTGCCTCGACCAAGGCCGAGATCGAAGAATTTCGTGCCCGCGTCATCGCCCGGCCGGAAAACTACATTGCCCAGCCGACGCTGGCCTTGTCGGCCTGCCCGACCTATGTCGAGTCCGGCATTGCGCCGCGCCACATCGACCTGCGGCCGTTCGTCCTCTCGGGCAAGACCGTCTCCATGGTTCCCGGCGGACTGACCCGCGTGGCACTCAAGGACGGCTCCCTGGTGGTCAATTCCTCCCAGGGCGGCGGCACCAAAGATACCTGGATTCTGGAGAAATAAGCATGTTGAGCCGCACCGCAGACCATTTGTTCTGGATGTCCCGTTATACCGAACGCGCTGAAAACACTGCCCGCATGCTCGACGTGAATGTGCAAACCGCGCTGCTGCCGCAAACGGCCCAGGCGGCCAGCAGCGGCTGGCGCGCGCTGTTGGGCATTTCCGAGCTGGAAAGCCGTTTCGATGCGAAATACCCCACCCTGACGGCACGCGATGTGATCGATTTCATGGTGCGCGACCCCAGCAACCCGTCCTCGATTGCCGCCTGCCTCAAGGAAGCGCGTGAAAATGCCCGCGCCGTGCGCGGCACGCTCACTACCGAATGCTGGGAGTCGATGAACATCACCTGGCTGGAGCTGGGGCCATTGCTCAACGAAGGCATACTGGAGCAGGACCCGGGCCGCTTTTTCGAATGGGTCAAGCATCGTTCGCACCAGTCGCGCGGTGTCACCATCGGCACCATGCTGAAGGATGAAGCGTTCTACTTCATCCGCCTGGGCACCCACCTGGAACGTGCCGACAATACCGCGCGCATGCTCGATGTGAAATTCCATGGCGCCATGCAGGAAGCGCCGCCCTCCGAAGTGGCGGGTGAGGAAACGGTCCAGGGCCAGCAATTCGACTACTATTACTGGGCCGCGATCCTGCGTTCGGTTTCCGCTTTCGAGATCTACCGCAAGGTCTATCGCGACGCCATCACCCCGGCGCGGGTGGCAGAACTGCTGATGCTGCGCGCGGACATGCCGCGCTCGCTGCTGTCCTGCCTCGACGAGGTGGTGGCCAATCTGAAGGAAGTCGGCGCCGACAGTGCCAAGGGTACGGAACGGTTTGCGGGCAAGCTGCACGCCAGCCTGAAGTTCAACTCGATCGAAGACATTCTCAAGGAAGGCTTGCATGACTATCTGAAGCGTTTTCTCAAGGATGTGTTCGAACTCGGCAACCGCATCAGCAGTGAATTCCTGGTCCCGGTGAATGCGGCTGCACCGCCGGCTGGCGTGACCGCCTCCTGAATCAGGACCTCGTGGTTGCCCGTCAATGTCGATCGTTGGGCAGCCGGATTTGCGCTGGCTGGAAGTGCCGGCAAATAGATTGTCCTTTTGTTGCACTTCCTCTACAACAGCATGTCTAAACGGATGATTCCTGTAAAATAAATATCCGAATTACCCACCGAGCCGCACATATGACTTATTGCGTCGCCATGCGCCTGAATGCGGGATTGGTCTTTCTGTCCGATTCCCGAACCAATGCCGGTGTTGACCACATCAACACATTCCGCAAGATGAATGTGTTTGAAAACCCGGGCGACCGGGTGATGGTCTTGATGACATCCGGCAATCTCTCCATTTCCCAGTCGATCCTGCAGATCATTCCCGAGCACCGGAACGCGGCAGGCCGCAGCATCTGGACTGCTACCACGATGTATGAAGCGGCGCAGATCGTCGGCGAAGCCATTCGCCTGGTGCACGACCGCGACGCCAAGTCGCTGGAGCAGTTCGGCATCGACTTCAATGTGCGCACCATTTTCGGTGGCCAGATCCGTGGCGAGCGGTGCCGTTTGTTCCAGATGTACTCGGCGGGCAATTTCATCGAGTCGCACGATGAAAACACCTACTTCCAGATCGGCGAATCGAAGTATGGCAAACCGATCATCGACCGCGTTGTCGGGCCGAAGACGAGTCTGGACGAAGCGGCCAAATGTGCGCTGATTTCCATGGATTCGACCTTGCGTTCGAATATCTCGGTGGGCTTGCCGCTGGATTTGCTGATCTATGAATCGGGCAAGCTGGAGGTGTCGCGGTTCGTGACGATTGATGAGCATAATCAGTATTTCCAGATGATTCGCAGCACCTGGGGCGAGCAGTTGAAGCATGTGTTCGAGGGGATTGCGGATCCGGTTTGGGATGCTTTGCCCGAGACCAAGCTCAATGTGCTGTCGAAGTCCGGGGCGGGGATGCAGCCGTTGCGGGTGGCGCCGCCGAAGGAGTTGGCGGTGGCGCGGCAGGAGGCGGGGCGGCATGGTTCGTTGCAGACGTTGTCGCAGAATGTGGCGGATGATACGCAGCTGTGAGTTGTGTTGCTGTCTGTTGGTGGGAATTCTGACTGGGTTATTTGACCTTTCAAGCGTAAAGGCCAGATTGCTTGGGGCTGTCTTCGGGTGCCCCAATGCATGCCCACTACCGTGGGGGCTTTGCCGGGGGTGGCCCGGCTGCCAGTCACTTTCTTGCTGCGCCAAGAAAGTAACCAAAGAAGGCGCTTCAGGCCTGTAGTCTCCGTGGGTCGCGTTGAGTCCTGATTTACGCACGACCCTGTGGGGGATATTGGAACTGCTTCGTGCCGTTCGGTCCCGATCATCCTGTTTGAGCGGGCTGTCGTGGTGGACGTGGGCGCTGAAATTTTAAAAGCAACTTCATACGGCTGGACTTTGTGGGTACGCTTTAGTCAGACGATTCGTACGACGCTGGATTGCGGTTTGTATCTGCTTCGTGCCATTCGGGTGGCGTTCGGCTGCGCCATCATGGGCTATCGTGGTGAGAGTGCACGATGAAAAAAATCCAAACTGTCCGGCTGATTGAACTGCCGGCCCAATATCCAAGCAGCGCAAACGCTGATCAATGCATCAAATCGGCAGCCCACCTCTAACATCAGTTCAGGCCGTACGGCACAGAGTTGATCCAGACCGTGATCCAAGGTCGTGCAAATCGTCTGACTCAAGCGCACCCATGAAGTCCAGCCGCATGAATCTGCTTTTGAAATTTCAGCGCCCATGCCCACCACGACAGCCCGTCCATACAGCATAACCCAATCCGAACGGCACGAAGCAGATCCAAACTGTAAATCGGGGTCGTGCGAATCGTCTGACTCAAGCGCACCCATGAAGTCCAGCCGCATGAATCTGCTTTTAAAATTTCAGCGCCCACGCCCACCACGATAGCCCGTCCATACAGGATGATCGGGACCGAACGGCACGAAGCAGGTACAAACTGCAAACCAGGGTCGTGCGCATCGTTCGACTCAAGCGCACCCATGAAGTCCAGCCGCATGAATCTGCTTTTAAAATTTCAGCGCCTACGCCCACCACGACAGCCCGACCAAACAGGATGATCGGGACCGACCGGCACGAAGCAGTTCCAATATTCCCCACAAGGTCGTGCGTAAATTAGGGCTAAAGAAGCCCTACGGAGACTACAGGCTTGAAGCGCCTTCTTTGGTTACTTTCTTGGCGCAGCAAGAAAGTAACTGGCAGCCGGGCCACCCCCG
>JBPBPY010000199.1:0-14259 GCA_050954505.1 Janthinobacterium lividum | reverse complement strand
GCAGAGGCAACCATCACTTCTTCGACTGCATGGCTGATCTGGCGGCGGGCACAGATGGTTTCGACCTGTTCGAGAATGTCGGCCACCGCTTCGATGCGGGTGTCGTCGTCCGGCGCACGCACATCGAGCGAAAGCAGGCAGCGCCCGGGGATGACATTGATGGAGCCGTTCGGCACATTCAGCTGGCCCACCGTGGCCACCAGTCCGGCGGCCTGGGCAGCACGCTGTTCGACATACAAGACAATTTCCGCTGCTGCGGCGGCGGCGTCGCGGCGCATCGACATCGGCGTGGTACCCGAATGGCTGGCGGTGCCGCGCAGTGACAGCAGGTAGCGGCTGCTGCCGGCGATCGAGGTCACCACCCCGACCGGCAGGCCGCGCTGCAGCAGCACCGGTCCCTGTTCGATATGCACTTCGACATAGCCGAGCAGGCTGGCCGGCGTGCGGCGCAGCGCCAGGATGCCAGCCTCGAGTGCCGCATCGCTCCCTCGCAGCTGCGCATTGGCGGCGTGGATCACCGCGCGCATCGACTGGCCGTCGGCGTCGGCCAGCTCCAGCCAGGCCATGTCGAAGCAGCCTGCCACGGCGCTGCTGCCAAGGAAAGTGCTCTTGAAGCGCACGCCCTCTTCTTCGGCAAAGGCAATTACCTCGAGGTGGTAGGGCAGGGTAATGCCGCGTGCATGCAGGTCCGCAACCACGGCGATGGCCACCAGGATGCCCTCGCGGCCATCGAACCTGCCGCCGTTCCTCACCGTATCGAAATGCGAACCGGTCACCAGCGTGCGGGCGTCGGGGTGGTGCGAAGCATAACGTCCCACCACATTGCCCAGCACATCGATGTGCGCCGTCATGCCGGCGTGCTGCATCCAGGCCAGCAGCTGGGCTGCTGTCGCACGGTGCGCCGGCGTCAGATAGGCGCAAGTGAGGTTGCCGGTTTCATCGCTGAGCTTGCCGATAATGTGCGACCAGGCCATGACCTGGTCGCCGAAACGGGGCACATGGCCCAGCAGGCTGTTCAAACGCAGTTCGGCAATCCGGTGGATCTGGCGCAGCGACTCGGCCATTTCATCCTCCGGCCGGTTCGCCAGGCGGCGCGCGAAGGTGTCAATGATGGCCGCGCGCGACAGGCCGTGTCCTTCCGGTCCGCGTACGGCGAGGATGAACGGAAAGCCGAAACGGCTCTTGTAGTCGGCATTGAGCTGCTGCAGGCGGGCATATTCGTCGACGCTGCACTGGTCCAGGCCAGCGCCCGCCTGTTCGCCTGCCGAGTGGGTGGTCAATTCGCCAGCCAGGGCGGCACGCCCGGCCAGTTCCGGATGGGCGCGGATCAGGCCAAGCTGTTCGTCGACGGTGGCATTGCTGACCACGGTCTGCAGCGCCAGCTTCAGCTGGCTCAGGCTGGAAAATGGCTGCATGGCGCTGGCCCGCTCGGCAATCCACGGTGAATCTTCATACACCCCTTGCAGCGCTGCGGAAAAACGCTTGCCGTCGGCATGGTTGAGCAGGTCCAGCGTCAGGTCGGGAGCATTCATGGGCAGCGTGTCGGTCATGGTGAGGAAGGAGAAAGCGGCGCGGGATGGGTGAGGCGCCAATGCTCGGCAATGTCGATGCGGCGCGTGACCCAGACCTTCGAATGGCTTTGCACATGGTCGAGAAAACGCGCCAGCGCAGCCATGCGCGCCGGGCGGCCGGCAATGCGGCAATGCAGGCCGATCGACAGCATCTTGGGACGGTCCAATCCTTCGGGGTCGCCTTCTTCGTACAACACATCGAAGGCATCGCGCAAATATTCGTAGAACTGGGTGCCGGCGTTGAAACCCTGGGCAGCGGTGAAACGCATGTCATTGGTATCGAGCGCATACGGCACCACCAGATGCGGGCGCAATGGCGGCACCACCACATGCGGCATGTGATTGGCGGCCTGGGCATCGCCGGGGCTTTCGACCATGGTCCAGAATGGCAGGTCGTCGCCGTAATGGTCGGCGTCGTAGACGAAACCGCCATGTTCGACCACCAGCTTGCGCGTGTTGGGCGAGTCGCGTCCGGTATACCAGCCCAACGGTGCGCTGCCCGTCATCTCGCGCAGGATGGCCACGGCCTGGGCCATGTGGGCGCGTTCCGTGGCTTCATCGACATGCTGGTAGCTGATCCAGCGCAGCCCGTGGCAGGCAATTTCATGGCCCAGGCTGGTGAAGGCCGCCGCCGCCTCGGGATTGCGCTGAAGTGCCATGGCCACGGCGAACACCGTCAGAGGCAGCTGGCGCTGTTCGAAAAGCCGCAACAGGCGCCACAGGCCGGCACGCGAACCGTATTCGTACAGCGACTCCATGCTCATGTGGCGCATGGCAAAGGCCTGTGCACCAATGATTTCGGAGAGGAAGGTCTCCGAACCGGCGTCGCCATGCAGTACATTGTTCTCGCCACCTTCTTCATAGTTGAGCACGAATTGCAGCGCAATGCGCGCTCCGCCGGGCCAGCGCGCATGCGGCGCATCGGGCCCATAGCCTTTCATGTCGCGGGGATAGTCCAGCTTGTCGTCGCTCATGGTGTGGTCATCCAGATGATGGGCAAATCAGGGACTGCCGGCCAGGCAAACATCGGCTGCAGGGCGCAGCAGCAGATTGGCACGGTACGGACCATGCGCGTGGTTGCGGTCCAGGCGCACAGCTATATGATAGCCGGATGTCGGTGCCTGGCAAAGTACGGCGGCGGCAGCGCTAGCGCTGCCGCTGCGACTGCCGTTGCCGTTGCGTCGGCTGGCCGGTTTTTGCAAACACGGGTTGTGGCGAACGGCGCTGGCGATTAGAATTTCTTCCAGGCATACATGTTCTTTGACCGGCCCGGTGCACGCCTTCACCATCATTTCACGAGAGGTTGTCGAATTCATGGATGCGATCCTGCTGGCATATGGCCTGGAATGGGCGAACCTGCTGGTGCGCTGGCTGCACCTGATCACCGGCATTGCCTGGATCGGCGCCTCGTTTTATTTTGTCTGGCTCGACAACTCGATCCGCCCGCCTGCACCGGGGTCCGACAAGGCAGTGGCCGGCGTCTCCGGCGAACTCTGGGCCATTCACGGCGGTGGATTCTACAATCCACAGAAATACCTGAATGCGCCGGCCACCTTGCCGCAGACCCTGCACTGGTTCAAGTGGGAGGCGTATTCGACCTGGCTGTCGGGCTTTTTGCTGCTGCTGATCGTCTACCACGCCAATGCCGGCACCATGATGGTCGACCCTGGCGTGGACGATCTGGCACCCTGGCAGGCCAGCCTGATCGGCCTGGGCACGCTGCTCGTTGGCTGGGCAGTCTACGACCTGCTGTGCCGCTCGCCGCTGGGCCAACGCGATGCCGAATTCGGCTTGATCATGTATGTGTTCCTGGTGACGGTGGCCTATGTGCTCTCGCAACTGCTCAGCGGGCGTGCAGCCTACATCCATGTCGGCGCGCTGATCGGCACCATCATGGTGGGCAACGTCCTCATGGTGATCATGCCGGCCCAGCGCAAGATGGTCGCAGCCATGCGCGCCGGCCAGGTGCCCGATCCGCAGCATGGCAAGCGCGGCAAGCAGCGCAGCGTTCACAATAATTATTTCACCTTGCCGGTGCTGTTCATCATGATCAGCAATCACTATGCCATGACCTACCGGCATGCCAACAATTGGCTGGTGCTGGCCGCGATCATGGCCGCCGGTGTGCTGATTCGCCACTATTTCAACCTGCGGCACCGGGGCCGCAATGCCTGGGGCTATCCACTGGCCGGCGTGGCGATCCTGGCCGTGCTGGCAGTGCTGATGGCACCTCGCCCCATGCCTGGCGCCGGTGCACCTGCAGCGCAATCGAGTCCAGTCATGCCGGGGCCAGGCAGCGCGGCGCCTGCGCCTGCACCAGGCGCAGCACTTTCGGCCGGCGCTGACAGCACCGGCGGCACCGCCGTTACGACAGGTGCCGCCAGCACTGCCGACTTTGCCGCCGTCACTGCGATCATTGCCCAGCGCTGTACTGCCTGCCATGCCGAGCGGCCAACCCAGCCCGGCTTTGCCACCGCACCGGCCGGGGTGGTGCTCGACAGTGCACAGCGCATCCGCCAGTACGGCGCGCGCATCTACCAGCAGGCCGTGGTCCTCAAAGCCATGCCGATCGGTAATGTCACCAACATGACCGATGGTGAGCGCGCGCGCCTGGCCAGCTGGTTCGAAGCTGGCGCACACTGAGATCTCGGTGTACGCTGCGGGCATGGGCCATTTCGACAACCGTTGCACACCATGACGACCTTGCTTGTCACCAGCGCCATTGCGCCGCCGCAAGGCATGCCTTTTTTGACCCTGACCGATCCGGGCCGCCGCCTGCTTGCCACCCGTGCAGCGCTGTACCGCTGGGCCGATTGCGGCCTGGTCGAGCGTATCGTGATCTGCGACGCCACCGGCGTTGCACCCTTGAAGCGCGACGACCTGGAATTGTTTGCTGCCGCCGGGGTGGCGGTCGAACAGATCGTTTTCGAGCAGGATGCCAGGCTGGTGGCAACGCGCGGCAAGGGTTTTGGCGAAGGCACTGTCATCAACCATGCGCTGGACCATTCGGAATTGCTCGACATCGATGAGCGTTTTTTCAAAATCACCGGCAAGCTGTTTTGCGTGAATTTCGCCGACATTGTCATCACCGCAAAACCGACCGACTGCCTGTTCTGGAACCTGCACTACCAGGGCGCTGTGCGCGAGCTCATCGATACGCGCTTTTTTCATTGCAGCCGCGATTACTGGTACGACCAGCTGGCCGAAGCCTACCGTCTGGCCGATGACCGCTACAGCGAGCCAGTGGAAAAGGCGGTTTATCCGATCATCAGCGGCAATTGCAAGTCGGCATATACCAACCGCGCACTGCTTTCCGGGCGCGTTGGCGGCGACGGCGGCATGGCCGATGAATCGCGGCTGGCTGCCGATGACATGGCATGCGAAGCATGGTACCGCTGAAGCGCCTGATGCGAATTGCCGTGCTATGTTTTGCATGTGCAGCCCAAGGCGCAGGGGCTGCAGGCGCCGTGCTCAAGCCATGGCCGCAATCGCTGGCTGCCCCGCACTTGCAACTGGTGGACCGTGCCGGCAGGACATGGGACTTGCGCGACCTGCGCGGCAAGGTCGTGATCCTGAATTTCTGGGCCAGCTGGTGCGGTCCCTGCGTCGATGAACTGCATGTCTTCAATGAACTGGTCCAGGAAGCGCCGGCCAGTGCCGGCAAGCTGGTCATCCTCGGGGTCAACTTCAAGGAATCGTCGGCGACGATTGAACAGTTTGTCGAACAGCACCCGTTTGCCTATCCCATCCTGGTCGACAAGACCGGTGAGACCTTCAAGGCCTGGACCAGCGGGGTCATGCCAACCACCATCCTCATCGATGCCAGCGGCCAGCCGGCCTGGCGTCTGGTGGGCGAACTCGATCCTGACGCTGCCGGTTTGCGGCAAACCCTGCAGCGCATGCTGGCGCAGGCGGTGGCCGGCAAATCCGTCTCCGGCATGCGGAAATGAGCCAAAAAGCACGATGCTGCAGAAGTGTTGCAAAATGTCGTAGGCTGGCGCCCGAATTCATGCAGCGCAGGTGAGGGCAGGCGCCGCATCGGCCAACCTGGATGGCGCCGCGCGGCGGCAGCCGGAACGAGCCGGCAAAAGCGCGCGGCCAGCGCTGAGGAATGGCCAGACAACAATCAGAAAACCAGCTGACATGCAGCTGCAAACCGACAGGACCAGTAATGAAAACACTCCGCACCACCGTCATGACCCGGCGAACCCTGCTCAAGGCCGCTTCTTCCACGCTGGTCTATGCGGCGCTGCCCGCAGCTGCCCTGGCTCAGCAGGCCCAGGGACCGCAGCCAGGTCCGGTTCGGCGGTTCGAGCCGCGTCCAGGCGACTGGCGCACGTTTGAAGTGACCACGGCGGTCAACCTGCAAAAGGCCAGCGGCCCGTCGACGGTCTGGGTACCGTTGCCGTCGGTCGACACCGACTGGCAGCGTTCGCTCACCAGCAACTGGTCGGGCAATGCCAGGACCATGCGTGTCGGTACCGAGAGCCATTTTGGTGCCAAGTACCTCATCGCCGAGTTCGATGGCACGGCGCCGCCGCTGCTGGAAGTCACCAGCCGGGTTGCCACACGCGACCGCGCCGTCGACTGGGCCCATCCTGCCATCACTGCCGAGAAAGCCGAAGACCTGCGCAAATGGACCCAGTCCACCAGCCTGCTGCCCACCGACGGCATCGTGCGCGTGACGGCCCGCCAGATCGTCCAGGGAGCGCGCAGCGACCGGGAAAAGGTCCAGCGCATCTATGACTGGATCATCGTGTCAACCTATCGTGAACCGAAGGTCCGCGGCTGCGGTACTGGCGACATCAAGGCCATGCTCGAGACGCAGAATTTCGGTGGCAAATGCGGCGACATCAATGGCCTCTTCGTTGGCCTGTGCCGCGCTGCAGGGGTGCCGGCGCGCGACGCCTACGGCATTCGCCTGGTGCCCAGCGCGTTCGGCTACAAGGAATTGGGTGGCAATCCGGCCTCGCTCAAGGGCGCCCAGCATTGCCGCGCCGAAGTCTACCTGCAAAAATCCGGCTGGGTTGCCATGGATCCGGCGGACGTGGGCAAGGTCATGCGTCTGGAAACCGGCACCTGGATCAAGGATCCGGACGATCCTGTGGTGGCACCGGTGCGCCGTGCACTGTTCGGCGGCTGGGAAGGCAACTGGATGGCGTACAACTTCGCCCACGATGTCAGCCTGCCGGGCTCGACCACCGGCAAGCTGGGATTTTTCATGTATCCGCAAGCCCAGGTCAATGGCGAAGCCGTCGACCCGCTGGAGCCGGATGCATTCAAATACCAGATCACCGCCAAGCTGGTGGAAGGCTAGGCCCTGCCCATGCCGAGCTTGCCAGGACGGCCCGCCGCCGAGGCGTTCGATCCGCTGCCGCAGCCGCAGGGGGATCGCGATCCAGCGCGGTCGCGCCTGAGCCTGGGACTGGTTGCCCTTGGTTTGCTCTCGACGCTGCTCGCCTCGACCTGTTGCGTGCTGCCGCTGGTGCTGGTATTGCTCGGCATTGGCGGTGCGTGGATGGTCAACCTGACGGCCATGGCGCCAGTGACGCCGGTGTTCATCGTCATTGCCCTGGCAGCGCTCGGCTGGGCTGGTTATCTGCTGTTTCGTCCCGCCGCCGGTTGCACTTATCCTCAGGCCGATGATTGCACCAGGCGGCGACGTTTTTCCCGGCGGGTTTTTGTCGTCAGTGCAGGCCTGATCGCACTGCTGCTGCTGTTCCCGCTGCTTGCCCCGATTTTCTATTGAAGTACCACACCACTGGGCCGATCATGAACCGAATTCAATGCGCTGCGCTTGCAGCCCTGCTGTGCGCCGTGCCACTGGCACACGCCGAAACCCGGACCGTGGCGCTGAATGTGCCGACCATGGATTGCGCCACCTGTCCAATCACCATCAAGGCTGCGCTCAACAAGGTGCCGGGGGTGACACGGGCCAAGGTCAGTTACGAGAGGCGCGAAGCAGTGGTGGTGTTCGATGACAGCAAGACCAGCACCGATGCATTGAAAAAGGCAACCTCGGATGCCGGTTATCCGTCCTTCATCAAGAGCGCGCCGAACTGATCGGGAGATGCGGCGGGCACGGTCGCCTGGCGCGCCTCATCGTTCACGCAAGCTCTCGCTGGTGTGGGTGATCAGCGGCGCGAGGAAGTAATCGATCACGCGCCGCTTGCCGGTCTTGATTTCCACTGACACGGCCATGCCCGGACTCAAGCTGACCTGGGTGCCGTCGATATCCATGGTCGACTTGTGCATTTTCACCCGCGTCGAATAGATCAGACCGCGCTTTTCATCATTGATGGCATCGTGCGACACCGAGCTGACATTGGCGTGCAGCGTGCCGTACCGGGTGTAGCGGAAGGTTTCGATCTTGACTTCGGCATCCTGGCCCGGCCTGACAAAGCCGATGTCCTTGTTTTCCACGAATGCTTCCACCTCCAGCGCATCATCGCGCGGCACGATCGTCATCAGTGTTTGCGCAGGAGTGACCACGCCGCCGACAGTGTGCGCCATCAATTGCTGGACCGTGCCGTCGACCGGTGAAACCAGCCGCATGAGACGGTCCCGTGAAGCGGCCTTGAGCAATTCCTGCTCAAACGCAGCAGCCTTTTGCTGGCCATCGGTGATGCTGTCGAGGCTGGCGCGGCGCGTCTGGGCGAGCAACTCCTGGCTGCGGCTGGCAACCTCGCGGATGGCCGCCGCGTTTTCCTCCAGCTTGCCGCGCAGGTTCGCCAGGTCGGCTTCCTGTTCGATGCGCGCCTGCTCGCGTTCCAGGTAGCCATGCCTGGACACATAATTTTGTTCCACCAGGTTTTTGTAATCGCTGGCGCGCTGGCTGGCAATCGGCAGGGTCTGCTCCAGCTTGCGCTCCAGGGCCTGGATGGAGCGCATTTCTGCTTCGTGGCGCACGGCCTGTGCCTGCAAGCTTGTGCGCCGCGCATTGACCTCCGCCATCTGTCCCGCCAGCAGCCGCTGCGATTCATGATATTGACTGTCGCTGGCACCGGCCGGGCGCAGCAGCGTGGCAGCACCGTTGCGGTCGAGCGCCAGCAACAGCGCCTGGGCGCGGGCAATCTGCAAGCGCGCGCCTGCCAGTTCACTGACGAGCCGATGATGGTCGGCCTGGGTGGCGGTTGCGTCCAGCGTGATCAGGGTTTCCCCTGCCTTGACGAGCTGGCCATCGCTGACATGGATGCGCTTGACAGTTGCGGTATCAAACGCCTGGATGATCTTGCTGCGGTCGCTCGGCACCACTTTTCCCTGGGCCGTGGCCACCACATCGATCTGGCCAAAGCAGGCCCACAAGAGCGCCAGCAAGGCAAACCCCATCAGCATCCAGATGGCGGCATGGGGCGCCGGCGACAGCGGTGTTTCCTGCAGCGACAAGGCCGCCGGCAAGAATTGGGTTTCATGGCCCAGGCGCCGCTGGAAACCGCACTGGTGGCGCTGTCGCCATGCATGCCGAAATGCAGTGGCGTACTTGCCAAGCAGCCTGGCAGCAGCCTGCAGTGTCAGAGGCAAAGTGATTGCTGCCATGCTCAGACCTGCTGCATGCTGTGGAGCCGCGCATAGTGGCCATTGTCCCGGGCAAGCAATTCGGCATGGCTGCCGCACTCGACGATGGCACCGCGGTCCATGACCACAATGCGGTCGGCATCGCGCACCGCGGAAAGACGGTGCGCGATGATGATCACCGTGCGGCTGCGGCTGATGGCTTTCATGTTGTCCTGGATGATGCGTTCGCTTTCATAATCGAGCGCGCTGGTGGCTTCATCGAAGATCAGTACGCGCGGATCGGTCAGCAGCGCGCGCGCAATGGCAATGCGCTGGCGCTGCCCACCGGACAGGGTGGAACCATGTTCGCCAACCAGGGTGTCATATCCCTGCGCCAGGTCAAGGATGAATTCATGGGCACCGGCCAGGCGGGCAGCCTGGATCACCGCTTCCATCGATGCGCTGGGGTGGGCCAGCGCAATATTGTCGCGAATGCTGCGCGCAAACAGTACATTCTCCTGCAACACCACGCCGATCTGGCGCCGCAGCGAACTGCCCTCGGCCAATGCCAGGTCGATGCCGTCGACCAGCACCCGGCCGCGTTGCGGTATGTACAGGCGCTGTATCAGTCTGGTCACGGTACTCTTGCCCGAACCGGAGCGTCCGACGATGCCGATCACTTCTCCGGCCGCCACTTCAAGCGACACGCCGCGCAGGACTTCCGGGCCGTCGGAGCGGTAGCGAAAAACCACCTCTTCCAGACAGATGCGTCCGCCCAGTGCCGGCATGGCACTGCGATTGCCGGCCAGCTCGGTACGGGTATTGAGAATGTCCCCCAGGCGCTGCACCGAGATGCCGGTTTGCTGGAAGTCGGTCCACATCTGCGCCAGGCGCATGACCGGCTGGGCCACCTGGCCGGCCAGCATGTTGAAGGCAATCAGCTGGCCCACCGAGAGCTGGTTGTCGATCACCAGCCGGGCGCCGGCATACATGGTGGCAACGGTGACCATCCTGGAAATCAGCGATACGCTGCCATTGGCCAGTGTGGCCAGGGTAGCGGTGCGAAAGCTGGCCGAGACATAGGCAGCGAGCTGGTTTTCCCATTTGCGGATCCAGTGGTTTTCCACTGCCGTGGCCTTGAGCGTGTCGATGCCACTGACGGTTTCCACCAGAAAGGCCTGGTTTTCGGCACCACGGTTGAATTTCTCGTGCAGACGGGCGCGCAGCAGCGGCGTGAGCAACAGCGAAGTCAGGACATAGCAGGGCAGGGAAGCGACCACGATCAAGGTCAGCCAGCCGCTGTAATACACCATCACTGCAATGAACACGCAGGAAAAAAGCAGGTCCAGCAGCGCCGTGATGGCGTTGCCGGTCAGGAATGCACGGATATTCTCCAACTCGCGCATGCGCGCAACCGAGTCGCCCACCCGCCTGGCCTGGAAGTAGGATAACGGCAAATTGACCAGATGGCGAAACAGACGCGCCCCGAGTTCAACGTCGATACGGCTGGTGGTGTGAGCGAACACATAGCTGCGCAAACAGGACAGCATGACTTCGAACAGCACCACCACCACGAGGCCAACGGCAATCACATCGAGCGTGGTAAAACCGCGATGCACCAGTACCTTGTCCATCACGACCTAAAAAAACAGTGGCGTAACCAAGGCAAACATCTGCAGGACCAGGCTCACCAGCAGCACCTGGCAAAGCAGCCTGCGGTATTTGACGACGGCGGGAATGAACCAGGTGAAGTCGAACCTGGCCAGCGTACCTGCCATCGAGGCGCGCGATGCAAACAGGATCATTTCCCCGTTCCAGCGCGTCGTGAACTGCTCCAGGGTCAGCGCTTCAGGCTGGCCTGAAACAGGGCAATGAATCAGCAATTGCATTTCATCGCTGCCGGCCTCGATCCGGGCAAGGATGCAGTAAGCTGGCTCGCCGCGCCCATCGGTCATGACGGCAATGGCCGGCAACGGTATCTTGTCCAGCCGCTGCGAAGCGACCTTCACCAGGCTGGCCTTGAAGTCCAGACTTTTCGCCGCCAGCAGGATATCCGCACTGCCAAAGAGCAAGCCAGCAGGGCTGAACTCATGCGCCAACTGGTCCTTGTCCACCGCCATGCCATGAAAATGGGCGATGATCACCAGGCAGGCCAGTGCCGTGTCGATGGAGGGTGCTTGTATGTCGGCGCTGGATGGAGCCGTTGCATCGGCTCGGTCAGCGCGAGCATACGCTCGCGACTGCGTCGGATTTCCGGTATCGGTATAGGGCAGCAATTTTTTAATCGATCGTGAGTTGAATGCGAAAACTGCACTTGATTAAAACCTGCGGCCGGCAACGCGACTATAAATATTAAATTGTGATTCAGCTTTAACAACAATCGGATGTATCCGATTTGTGCCCTTGTATCGCAAGCAATCACCGATTATGGCGGTGCCGAAGCGGTGACAGCATTTGACGGTCCTTGGATCAGCAGCACCGCATGCCGCGCCCGCAGTGCTTTGCGCTGTGTTGATCGTCCTGCACGGCGTACCCTTTCATTGGCAACGCCATGCAGCACGGTTGCGCTTCAGCCCGCAGTCACACGTTCATGCGTCTTGAATTCGCTCATCAGCGTGCGCACTGCTTCATGTGTCAGTTGCCCACCATGGATGGCAACCAAGGCGCAGACCGTATGCCAGTCGACCGGCTGGCGACCCTGTCCTTCGTTGAGGTCATTGGAAGTGAGCACCTTGTCGAGGATGCTGTTGTCGTTGTCCTTGGCAGCATCCTTGTATTCGAGGGCGAAATTGCCCTCCACCGGCGCCGCTTCATCGGAGAGGACATCGATGCGAATCTGCTCCTGCGGCAGGCCCGATTCGAGCAAGGCGTTTTTTGCGTGGGCTGCTTCGTCGATATCCGAGAAGAGCCAGGTGCTGTGATCGTTCATGGGTTTGGCCTTCGTTGTCTGTGTTGATTGTTGAAAAAATTCAGGCATTTGAATGGGCAAGGGCGCGGTCACAGGGCAGTGTCGAGAACCATCATGACGGCAAAGCCGGCTACCAGACTGCTCATCGCTGCCGTTCCAAAACCGTTCCTGTGCGCTTCCGGAATGACTTCGTGGCAGATCACGAACAGCATCGCTCCTGCGGCAATGGCCAGCCCCCACGGCAACAGTGGCGCGCAGATACCGACCAGGATCGCACCGGCCACCGCGGCAATCGGTTCGATCAAGCCTGATGCCACGCCGTAGCCTGCCGACGTTCATTTCCCGTACCCGACCGTGCGCAGTGCCAGTGCCACCACCATGCCTTCAGGGATGTCCTGGATGGCGATGCCGGTTGCCAGCGTATTGGCCTGGCCGGTATCGATGCCGCCGTAGGCCACGCCAATTGCCAGGCCTTCAGGCAGGTTGTGGACGGCAACGGCGGCCACGAACAGCCAGGCCCTGCGCAATGAAAACTGTACCGCTGCATCGGCAGAATGGGACAGGAATTGATGGGCAGGCAATTGCGACAACAGCAGGATCAGTGCTGCGCCAAGCAGGATGCCGCCACCGACGATGGCGCTGGCCAGCATCGGGGAGGCACCTTGCGCAGTGGCGGCTGCAATGGCAGGCAGCACCAGCGAGAATGCCGTTGCAGCCAGCATGACGCCCGCACCGAACCCGAGGAAGCTGTCATAGGTGCGCTGGGAAAAATTCTGCGAAAACAGGATCGGCAGCGTTCCCAGTGCGGTTGCCAGCGCAGCGGTGCCGCCACCTAGCAGGGCGCCATGGATACGGGTGCTGAAGGTTTGCGAGAGCATGGCAGACAGGATTGGCCAGTACCATCCCAAGGCGGCAACGGCCAGCACAACCAGCACAGTCCATCGCCAGCGTTTCGAGCGCGCAGCAGGAAGGTCCTGAGGCGCATGGCGACTTGCTTGATTCAATGTAGGAGGCACCGCAATTCCCTTTCAATGCGGTGGCGCCCCACCGCAATTCGTACCACGATCAAGAAAAGAAGCCGCTTTTCTTCGGTGCCAGGTCGGGCTGCCCACCCAGCATGCCCAGTTCGGCACCGGTCAGCGGATCGGCGGCCGGATCGGACGTGGTACGGATGGCCATGGCATCGAGCTGTTCTGCTTCGTTGGCCGTCAAGCCAACCGTTGCGGTACCGCTGCCACCATCGACTGCAGCCTGTGCATTGCGGTCGGAGACAAAATTCCAGTCACCGCCTTCGTTCCACGGACCACGCGTTTGCGTTTCTCCCTGGGACATATTGAAATATACACTGGTAAAGTTGGGATCACCCTGCAGTTTGCCTGGCGGGAAATTCGGTTCCATGGCGTACAAGGCTTTTTCAAACGACTTCTGGTGGGCGATTTCGCGCGTCATCAAAAAGCCCAGCGCTTCCTTGACACCTGGATCGTCCGTCATGGCGATCATTCGTTCGTAGACAATCTTCGCCCTTGCTTCAGCGGCAATGTTGGAACGCAGATCGGCAGACGGCTCGCCGATGGTGTCGATATACGCTGCAGTGAATGGCACACCGGCTGAATTGATCAGGGGCGCACCGCCGCCGTACAGCAACTGTGTCAAGTGGCTGTCGTTGCCGGCGCCGGTAATCGAGCGGTACAACTCGCCTTCGGATTCAACGCCTTCGGCCAGACGGCCCTTGGCGCCCTTGTTGAGCATGACGACGATGCTGCCGATGACTTCCAGGTGGCTGAGTTCTTCTGTGGCGATGTCCATCAGCATATCTTTGCGGCCAGGGTCGTCTTCCGCGATCGATTGGGTAAAGTAGCGACAGGCTGCTGCCAGTTCACCTTGTGGGCCGCCGAATTGTTCCAGCATCAGGTTGGCCAGGCCAGGATTGGTTTCGCTGACACGGACGGTGTATTGCAAGCGCTTATTGTGCGTAAACATATTGAATCTTTCTGTCAGTTAAGGGGTTTGCCAGAAGGGACATGCAGCAATGTGTCCGAAGTGCGAAAAATCGCTGGATGTTTTTTAGCACCCAAGAAGATTGACACAGATGGTTCCACGCCAATATCAGACAAGCAGTAAGCGAAATGTCAGCGTAACGCTTGTTCAAAGCGTCAGGAAAACAGGCGTCGTTGTAGGAGAAAAAAATGAGTTACTTAAAAGAAACTTCTTTTGAGCAAATTCTTTTTATTTGGCATCTGCCTAGGGCGTGTCCTCAATCTGCAAATAGTTATTCGATTGAAAAGT